>JALFNN010000074.1 GCA_022774325.1 bacterium
TTCATTTCATCCAGAAGAATCGGAATGCTGGCAGAAGATGTATTTCCAAATTCAGAAATATTCATCGGGAATTTACAAATATCAATTTTCATTCTCTTTGCCACCGATTCGATAATTCTCTGATTCGCCTGATGAAGGACAAACCAGTCGATATCCTCTTTTACATAATCTGTCCTGCCAAGGAGTTCTTCTATCACTTCCGGGACTTTCTTCACTGCGAATTTAAACACTTCCTTACCATCCATCGATAAGTAAGTCTGCTTTGCTGCCTCTTTTTCTTCCCAGCCCTTCTGATGTCGGCTTTCACAGGCCAGTACCTCTCCCATAGTGCCATCTGAATGTGTCACACATGGGAAAACTTCTCCTTCCTCCCCGCGAATCACTGCGGCTCCCGCACCGTCGCCGAACAGGATACAGCTTCCTCTGTCTTCCCAGTTCACGATGTTAGAAAGCGTCTCACTTCCTATGATCAGAATGGTTCTGTACATTCCTGATGCGATATATGCCTGCGCAGCATTATAGGCAAACACAAATCCTGCGCACGCAGCGCTCATATCAAAACAGGTCGCGTTCTCTGCCCCCAGTGCCTTCTGAACTTCACACGACACACAAGGAATGATTGTATTCGGTGTGATCGTTGCTGTCAGGATCAGATCCAATTCTTTCGCTTCTACTTTTCCATTCTCCAGAGCCGCCCTGGCAGCCTTAACAGCCATACTCATCGTTGTGTCTTCATCTGCAATATGCCTTCTCACAATCCCGGTTCGTTCACGAATCCACTCATCACTGGTCTCCACTATTTTCGCTATGTCATGATTGTCGTAAAAGTTTTCCGGGGCGTACGCTCCGATACCACATATTTTTCCTCTCATACTGTCCTCTTGGTTTTAAATATAAATATTTTTGATTTAAAATACTTTGAGTTTCAAACTATTTGACAATATAACATATATATAAGCGTTTGGCAAGAGGTTTTTTGATTTTCTTTTCGACATGAATTATTTTGGTAATCTAACAAGAATAGAAATAAGATTTGAAGAAAGAAAAAACGAGAACACATTCTCATGTATTCTCGTTCATCTATTTATGCGGAAGATGGGACTTGAACCCACACGCCCTTGCGAGCACTAGAACCTGAATCTAGCTCGTCTGCCATTCCGACACTTCCGCGTCAACAATAGGTATATTACCACATCATTTTTAAAAATGCAAGAGGAAAATCAAAAAAATTATTTTTTTCGCTCCCATCATATTTTAATTACCCAGAATAAATCAAGATATTCCAAAGCTTTTTTCGTATCACCATTTTTAATGGCTTCGATTACTAAATCATTCAAAAACTTATCTTTTCTTAATCCGTCCTTATATTGCATATCTGTTGGCATGTGCTCATTCATCCTTTCACACCCCTTTCATATAGCCTGTTCTTATCTATATTATAGGGATATTTTTTATCAGTGTAAATCCTTATTAAACTATCAAAGTACCTTTTTGGTTCAGAGCATATTTCTATTCAAAATACAAATATAATATTGACATACCTGTACCAACTGTATATACTGTATATATACAGATTAATCAACCGAGGTGATAGAGTCTCATGAATATCTTTATTGACAACAAAAGCGGCGCACCTATTTATGATCAGATCTATTCCCAGATTAAGAATCAGATCATCAGCGGCGACCTTAAGGAGGATGAAGCCCTGCCTTCCATCCGCAATCTGGCGAAGGATCTAAGAATCAGCGTCGTCACGACAAAGCGGGCCTATGATGAACTGGAACGGGAAGGATTTATATACACGATCGCCGCAAAGGGATGCTTCGTCGCACCCAAGAATGTGGAACTTCTGCGTGAAGAAAACCTGAAGAAGATCGAGGAATATATGCAGAAGATCAATCAGCTTGCAGCTTCCTGCAATCTCAGTAAGGAAGACCTTATAGAAATGTTTCATTTGAGTTGGGAGGAATCATTATGAATGCACTGGAAATCAAAAATCTTACCAAAAGCTACCGGGATTTTACTCTGGATAATCTGAATCTAACGCTGCCAAACGGATGTATCCTGGGACTCATCGGGGAGAATGGGGCCGGCAAGAGTACGACGATCAAATTGATCCTGGATATTATCCACAAGGATTCCGGTACGATCACGCTTCTCGGTCATGACAGCGAACATATTCCGCTGCAGGCCAAAGAAGATATCGGAGTCGTCCTGGATGAAGTCGGTTTTCCGGAATGTCTGACCGCCAAACAGGCAGACAACATTATGAAATACACGTTTTCGCGCTGGGATTCTGCTATGTATAGGCAGCTTCTGGTCAAGTTATCAATTCCCGAGAATAAACCTTTCAGTGATTTTTCCCGCGGAATGAAGATGAAGCTCGGGATCGCCGTTGCGCTCTCACACCATCCGAAGCTTCTGCTCCTTGACGAGGCGACCAGCGGTCTGGATCCGGTTGTCCGTGATGAAGTAGTAGACATGTTCAGTGAATTTACAAGAGATGAGAGTCATTCCATTCTGATTTCATCCCATATCGTCAGTGATCTGGAAAAGCTCTGCGATTACATTGCTTTTCTTCATAAAGGTAAACTGCTGCTGTGCGAGGAAAAAGATATCCTATTGGAAGAATATTGCATCATCCATTGCTCGTTTGAGCAATTCCGTGAACTTGACCCTGCTGCTATCAAAGGCGAGAAACGGACTGCCTACGGAATCGAAGTACTGATCCGCCGGGACGCTGTTCCTGCCGGTATCCCGGTCAGTCCGGTAACAATCGAAGAACTCTTCATTTTCATGGTTAAGGAGGTAAGATAAGATGAAAGGTTTACTTCTGAAAGATATGTATATGACGCGCAAATACTGCCGCTCCTTCTTCTTTATCATTTTTATATTTATTGCGGTATCCGTATTTGCCGATGGGAACTTCTTTTTCACCCTCTATCCGATCGTCTTTGCCAGTATGATTCCGGTCACGCTGCTTGCCTATGACGAGCGAAGCAAATGGACGATCTACAGCGAGACGCTTCCATACTCCAGAGCACAGCTGGTCTCCGTGAAATACCTGATGGCGTTGATCTTAATAAGCAGCGTGTGGATTTTTTCCTTTGCAGGAATGCTTCTGAGATGTGTGGTATCCCACAGCGAATTTACCCGGAGATCATTTTTTTCAGGAATCACACTTCACTCTGCCGGGCTGCTCTGCGTCTCGCTTCTGCTGCCGGTCATTTTCAAATTCGGTTCTGAAAAGGGGCGTCTGGCCTATTACATTATTATCATCGTAACCTGTGTAGTTGGCACCCTTATGATCAACATCAGTGAAGAGATGAATATTTCCCTTCCGAACAGGATCCCGGCATTCGCGATACCTGCCGGCGCATCTATTCTGTTTGTCCTTTCATGGCTCCTCTCCATCCGGATCTATGAAAAAAAAGAACTGTAAATTAAAGAGGCATCATATGATGCCTCTTTTTCGTCTCTATCGTTATGACTACTCTGATTCATACACATACAGTTCATGCAGTGCCCTTGTCGCACAGATGTAGCGGAACTGCTTAAAAAACGGATTTTTCTCCTGCCCGCCTGCCACAAAGACCTGATCGAATTCCAGCCCTTTTGCCATATAATATGTCGTAACCGTAATCCCTTTACGGAATACCGAACTGTCCCGATCAATATAA
>JALFNN010000101.1 GCA_022774325.1 bacterium
ATCGCTTTCATTTTCGCTTCCAGCGCTTCCGGGTTGTCGATTATGGTTGGGATGTTGGTTTCCTGATTTGCCATTTTGAATCCTCCTGTAATGAAATAATGGAATCATAGTAGTTTGCTTATTGTTAATTAATTAACAATCCTTATGATGCTATTATATTGTATTCCGCTTCTTTTGTCAATACACATTGTTAAATAAATAACGATTTCGACATTATGCATAAGCAAATGTCGAAATCGCATAAAACCTACAGCACATTTACCATTTTTTTTGCATCTGGATTATTCCCCCCAGTCCATATCCTGCAAGCATCAGCTCCAGAATAAGAAGGATTCCGCTCAGCCTGTCCGGGACAGAAAAGAGCATCAGTGCATATCCCCACATATTAAAAACGATATGAAGTGCGATCCCTGCCGCTAATGTATCATATTTTCTTACCACATAACCGATCAATAATCCGATTACTCCGGCACAGATTCCCTGCGCCAGATTCAGATGATAAATACCAAACAGTACCGCCTGCAGAAGATTCGCAATCCAGAACGCCAGTCCTGCTTTTTCAAAATAATGGTGGATCAGTCCGCGGAAAATCAGTTCCTCCACAATCGGAGCCAGAAGAACTGTATAAAATATAATCGCAAGAGACATCGTTCCCATTCCCGAATTTCCGATCAATTGTTCATAATCTTCCAACGCCTTTGGAAGCAGAATTTGTATGGCAATCATCATAAGACTGCTGATTCCCTGGACCCCTATCCCGACTGCCGCCAGGTAAAGCGGTGCTCTTCGAAGTTTCCCTGCCGCCTGCACCGGGCGTATGCGGTATCCTGTCTCGAACCGGTACCAGATTCCGATCAGTACGATCAATGCCAATGTGATCGGCACTGCATTGACTGAAAGTGTCGGAGCTTTGCCCAGAATCTGATATGACATGATATTCATCAGCGACTGAAGCATCAGTACTGCCGGCAATACCAGAAATCCCAATACAAACGCCGTCACCCTCTGCTTCCATGATTTATATTTCCTATTCTTCACACGCCAAGTCTCCTTTCATACTTCCTCGGTATCCCGTCATATAACGGTTCATATTATCCGTTATTTTATCACCTTTTTTTCACTCGTACAACGCCAATTTCTATACAGTCGTATCCCCTGATTCTTATGGATTCCACCCGCGGGAACATTGACTGTACCTCCCGCAAATGTTATACTGTATCATAATACAAAGCACCACTGAAATGAATTCATCATACAGTCTATTTAAGAATCAGGGGGCTGTCTATGTCCAAAGAAAATTATTTTCAAAAAGCACTATCCAATTTTACATTTGAAGTAGCAAGCGACGGTGCCATCCGCCATCTGGCCGGGCACGGATATACCGTCCCCCAGATATCCAAAAAGCTTAATTTTCCCACACCTTATGAACGGATTCAGCGAATCGTATGGGAATCGATGCTGGACAACCGCATACTTTTTCTGGAAGAGCCCGGAAATGCAGGCATTCACAAAAAAATCTCCTACATTCAGGATAGGGACAGCTACGGAAGAACCAGCTTCCGTCAGGTTATTGTCAGTGAAACTACGCTGCCGGAGATTCATTGGACTACCTATACTTATGATCCCGATACACATGGTCCACTTTCCGACTTACTTTCCGCAAAATATGCTGCAAATTCTGAAGATGCCTATGCATCCTGCGATTTCGGTCTGCGGCTTTTGAAAGATCCTGCAGGATTCTCAGACTCTCTCAAGGTTCTGGAGGAAAATCAAAGAGAGTATATCCTCGGTCTTCCCTGGGTAAGCTCCGTCGTCTACCACCGGCTCGATTTGCGGATGCGGACGATTCTTGTCAGATTATATGAAAATGACCTCTATCAGGGATGCTGTTATTTTGGAACAACCGGCGAGAAAGTTATTTTGAACTGAATTGCCGGAAAGCTTTTTTATCTTTAGGAGATGAAAAAATCCGCCGTTCAAAAAACAACCTGCGGATTTTCCACTATCATTTTATTTTTCATATAAGAATTTCTCAGGCAGCTCCACTTTAAAGTCAACTGCCAGATCGCGGAAATTCTGTTGCCATTTCCCAGAGTTCTCTTGTGAATACTTCATCTTTGAGCGGAAGAACAAAAGTAAGTGCAATGACGTTCGTTGTATGTGCATAGTAAATGACTCTGTGCGCACCATTGGTTGCCAACTTTTTCACTTCATGATTCATAAGATGGCTAGGCAGTTCACTGGTCGGTCTTCCTCCGTTTACCAGGCCCCAGCAGATTCTGTAATTTTCACCTTTTTCATCCAATTCTATGATACAGATGCTGTCTTCCGGATCCAGGATGACGTTGCGGAAATATTTTCCGCTTCCTGTTACCATGAAGAATTCTCCTGCCAATTCAGGCACAGAAGTTCCGATTTCTTTCCATTATCCGTCAAGACTGAGATATTCTTTTACTTCTTCAACCTCTTCCTCTTTCATGCGGTAAGACAGGTTTCCGCCATTTCTCTCATGCCATCCCTGCTCCCATCCGTCATTACACATACGAATAAATCCCTGTACAAATTTTACATCCATAATACTCATAATCTTTTCTCCTTCCAAATTTAGTTTCTCTTGCTGAGTACTTCTGCTTCGTATTTTTCTACTTCTTCAAACCAGCCTTCAGCTGCCACACCACATCTTCTGCAGTATTCTTCCCAGACATCTCCCAGCGGAAGTGTCTTGATTTCTTCCTGGAGCACCATTTTCTTAGACATCTGATTCGTATCCTGAAGTTCTTTAAGCATCTCGTTTGGTGTGCAAAGGGCATTTAAGAGTGCTTTCTGGAAACTTCTGAATCCGGTTACCCATGCAGAAATACGGTTAATGGATGCATCAAAGTAATCCAGTGCGATATAAGTACGTTCTATACCTCTTTCGCAGCGGACAATTTCTTTTGCGATTTCTTTTGTCTCATCATCAAACAGAACCACATGGTCGGAATCCCAGCGAATCGGCCGTGTCACATGCAAAGCAATCTCCGGGAAAAATGTAAGTAATGCCGGAATTTTATCTGAGACAACTTCTGTCGGATGATAATGTCCGTTATCCATAAGCGGCAGGCATTTATCAATATTTGCCGCTGCATAGCTGAGTGCATATTCTGCGGATCCCACCGTATAAGCCTCGACTCCGATACCAAACACCTTAGACTCTACACATGGTTTTAACATCTTTGGATCGTATGGTTCAGAAAGGATCTCATCAATTGATTCTTTATAGCGCACTCTCGGTCCCATACGGTCCGCTGGGATATCCTTGTATCCATCGCCTGTCCAGATATTCATAACACATGGGATTCCTGTCTGCTCAGCAAAGTAAGAGGAAATACATACGCATGCTTTTCCATGCTCGATCCAGAATCTTCTCGTCTCTTCATCCGGACTGGACAGCGTCAGACCGTCTTTCACCTTATCATGTGAGAAAAATGTCGGGTTAAAGTCCAATCCCATTCCTCTCTCTTTTGCGAAATCAACCCATTTCTGGAAATGCTTTGGTTCCAGTTTGTCACGGTCTGCAAATTCACCGTTTTCAAAAATTGCATAGCATGCATGTACATTGATTTTTTTCTTTCCCGGCATAGACAATGGAAGGAACATCTCAGAAGGATATCCAAGACTTTGGATGAAAGCTTCATCCCATTGTTGATAAAATGGATTCACAAGTTGTGTCGATGTTCCGTTCGTATACTCCGACAATTTATTTCCGGTCAATAAGAACTGGAAATAATCCGGCAGCATCAAAAATGTCTTTGCTTTTTCCAAAAGTTCCAGTGTGTTCTGTTTCACAGCCATAAGCTGGTAAACGGTATTAAAGATCTGTTTCTGGATTCCGGTCTTCTGATATAATTCCGGCTCCGGAATGGTCTTGTATACTTCCGTATCCATTCCTGTTGTCCGACCGTCCCGATAGCCATATGTGTCTCCAAGGATCTGATCATTTTCATCCAACAGTACATAATCGACCGCCCATGTATCAATGGACATACTTACCGGAATTTTCCCGATCTCTTTACACTTTTTCATTCCTGCCACAATTTCCGAAAACAATCTCCGGACATCCCATAACTTTTTCCCGTCCCGGATGGTCATTCCATTTTCTCCTTTCTTTTTCCCTTCCTGTTAAGGTAAATATATCAAAAATCATTTTGATATTTTAGATTCTGTTTTGACCAAAAAACTGTCCTTATTTTCCATTATGCAAAGCAAAAAAAATAAACAGAACCGGTGTCTGTCACCCATTCTGTTTATTTATCTTTTGCTAAATTCTTATTGTACGATCGTTCTTATGCTCCAGCCTGTATTTTCTCGGCGTCATTCCATACCGTTCTTTGAACTGACGGTAAAAATAGCTTTGGTTCTCATATCCTACAGCTACCGCAATCTCTTCAATCGGAAGATCCGATTCTACCAGCAGCATGACTGCCTTCTGGAATCTCTTGCGCTGCAGCAGCTCCTGAAATGTAAATCCTGTGGTCTGTTTAATCATTTTACTCAGCACCGAGAGCGACTGGTGAAAATCTTCTGCGATTTTCGACAGCGTTGCCGTCTTATACCAGGTATCGATGTAAGATAACGTTGACTGCACAACCACATCCTTATAGCTCTGTGAGGAACTCTGTGTCAGACAATCAACATGGCGCAGAAGATACAGAAAAACGATCCCCATGGAATATTGATTGATGCTGTCTTCATTCTACTCATCATTCAGCATGGAACTGATCATATTTTCCATGAGGTTCTCAATTGCCTGATTCTCTCCCAGTCGGAACACTAGATAATGTGATACCGGATGATTCTGTCGAAGTGTGTTAACAAGAAATTCCGCCAGTGTATTATTCTCTTTCAGCATCTGGAGCGGGATATCAAAGAACTCAGGCAGTGCGATAAAATTAATCCCGATATCCTCATACTCAGCCCGCCGGACTCCGTGCTGCACGTGCTGATTAAGAAGAAGCAGATCGCCCTTCTGCAGGGTCACTTCCTTTCCATCCAGATAATGGGTGATCGTTCCCTGACACACATACATAATTTCAATGTAATTATGCCGATGGGCCGGGAAATCGATAAACCGGCTGTGCGGGCGCACCGTAATCAGACGTCCCTCTTTCAGGAAACGGTTACGATCAATTTCAAATTTAATTTCACTGGTATAAAGTTCTTTGTTGACAGTCGCATTTCCGTCCAGATAGCTCTGTTCTTCCGGAGATATCTCCTGCATTTTACTGATTAATTCGGGGTTCATAGTTTCCCGTCGCCTCTCTGTCTGAGATTGATTATAATGTTCCTCCGAAATCGGTCCAGATTGCCTGTCCGGTAATCGCGCGTGACTCATCGCTTGCAAGGAACAACAGAATATTTGCAACATCATCCGGCATACACGGCTGGACTTTCAGATCACTGTGCTTTGCCATCTGTCCCATCATATCCGGGTCAAGAGTTGTCGGATCGGTTCCTGCAACCATAGGTGTCACGATCGTTCCCGGGCACACTGCATTACAACGGATATTGGTTCCTGCAAAACGGAGAGCTGTATGGCGTGTCACGCCGATTACTGCCGCCTTGGAAGATACATAAGCTGCACCGCCGCATCCCATAACACCAGCAATAGAAGCCACATTTACGATAGAACCGTAACCAGTCTTTGACATTTCTGCTGCAGCGGCACGCATGCAGTACATGGTTCCTTTCTGATTGATCTCAACAATCCGGTCCAGATCCTCGTCTTTGAAACGATCGATTGGCTTCAGACCTTCTTCAAGAACACCTGCATTATTGATCAGGATATCTACTTTTCCATATGCTTCAACAGCTTTTGCTACCAGCTTGTCAGCATCTCCTTTTTTGGAAATGTCTGTTACAACCGGAAGGACTTCTCCTCCTGCTTCGCGGATTGCATCAGCAACATCCTTAAGCTGCGCTTCTCTGCGGGCACTGATCACAACTTTTGCACCTTCTTTTGCAAAAAGTTTTGCTGTCGCAGCACCTACTCCGGAATTTCCTCCAGTAATGATAGCTACTTTTCCTTCTAATCGGCTCATTTCATCGCCCTCCTCTTTGTTATTTTTTTAACACATAATTAATTATAACCGTTCTCTTACAGCAGGTCAATCTGTTTTTTCCAATGCTTAATTTATCATTCTGCCATTTCCATCCTTGATTTTCTTCGGAAAAATCCGACTCCGATTCCGATGTCCTTTCCGGAAAGGATATATTCTTTTGCCCGTTTCTGAAGTACGGTGACTTCCGGATAATTCTCTTTATCTTCCCTGACCTCCGCAAAAATACGCTGTTCTGCCTGCGGAAAACGATGATGTATATTTACAATTTCAAACAGATTCTGGAACTGTATAATATTACTTGTTTCCGGCAGTATCTCCTTAAGCGCCGGTGCAAGAAGCCAGGAATCACAAACATATGCTTCATAGCTTTCTCCGAAGAATTCTTCAGCCTGCCGGAACGATTTTCTGCACTCTGTAATATCCAGTTTCTCACCTGCCGGGATATGTACATTGAGCACTTTCGTACCAGCTTCCAGCTTTTCGCTCTTTCCTGTCATATCTTCCTGAAGTGTCATAGGTTCAAACTGGATTCTGCCCAGACGGAACAGCCTCATCTTAATAGAAAATGCAATCCATCCGGCTTCATTTATTCCGTAGACACCGTATTTTCTTTTGCATTCCTCACACCAGATCGTAATATCATAAAACGTATCCACAAATATTTTTTCTGCTATGCCCTGTCTCTTATATTCTTCATATACTTCCAATGCCAATTTCAAATAAAAAGAGAGAAGCCACTGCAGATGATTCTCACTTTCTTTCCATTCTCTCAGAAATGCTCTCGTATCTTTGTAAAACAGATCTTTCTTTTCATTATACATTTCCTCCTCCAGGAGAAATCTGACTACTGTCTCTTGCGCTTCCTCCGGGAGACGAATCTTATTCATAAGTTCTTGTATTTCCATACCTAATGTCCCTCTTTCGTTTGCATTTCATATTTATTAAATCAGACTTTCCCATAGTTGTAAAGTTCATAACTTTCCAATATCCAAAACAGGAGTGGAACTTTCGTCACACTCCTGTTCTTATTCTTTTAAGATGGACTATTCCGCCAGATGGCATGCCACCTTATGTCCACTTGCCACCTCTCTAAGCTCCGGTTCCTCCTGCCTGCATTTTTCTGTCGCATATGGGCACCGCGTACAGAACGCGCACCCGGTAAACTTCTCTGTCCTCACCGGCTGCTCTCCATGAAGCGCTGCCACTTCTCTTCGCTGTATATATGGATCCGGCGCCGCCGCAAAGAGTGCCTTCGTATATGGATGAAGCGGATTCTCGAACAATTCCTCCGTTCCCGCTTCCTCCATCATGGAGCCAAGATACATGACTCCAACTCTGTCTGAAATATACCGCACAACACCAATGTCGTGTGAAATAAACAAAAGACTGATTCGAAGCTCTTTCTGCAGATCCATCAGCATATTCAGGATCTGGGCCTGAATAGACACGTCCAGTGCAGAGACCGGTTCGTCACACACGATCAGCTTCGGCTGAATGATCAGGGCTCCTGCAATTCCCAGACGCTGTACCTGTCCGCCGGAAAGTTCATGAGGATATCGAAAATAATGTTCTTCCGACAGTCCCACTTTCTGCAGGATTTCGAGCACCGTCTCCCTGCGTTTCGCAGCATCGCCCATACCGTGAATGATCAAGGTCTCTTCCAGAATATC
>JALFNN010000034.1 GCA_022774325.1 bacterium
AAATAGATGTATATAAAACATGAAAAGCACGACTTTACAAACTGAATAAAGCCGTCGCTCCCCTTATCTTATAACCCCAATCATGCGGTTTTCCGCACTAATATTGTAAAGGTTTTGGTAAAATTCGTCAAGCGTTTTTCCTGATGTTGGAATATTTCTCTCCATTACTTTATAATTCTCTACTTTTTACTCAGTTTTCTGTTTCTGTCGGTTCCTGATCCGCATTTTCGGTGAGATATTCCACAAACCTCTCTGCTCCGTCGCTGTGCGGTGCATTTACTAGGATGGCCACATATACCTCGTCATAATTCAGACCAAACGTTTCTTTTATAAATCCGGTATTTGCAAAAATCAGACTGCCGGATATAAATCCATCCTGTTCTGCATAATCCTCATAGATTTCCTGCGTACAGATCAGCACATCGACCGACTGTGCTCCAATGAGTGTCGTAAGCGCGATTTTCGAATTCGACTCTTCGTTGTCCGCACTGAGGTTCGCATTGATCGTAACAACATCGTTTTTTCCCTCAGCCCCCATCCAGTCTTTCACATCATCACGGAGCGTTTCGATCTGATCCGCATCCATATTGGCACCAAGTATCGCCACACTTACAAGCTCATTTCTCTGCATTCCCTGATACATCGTAAATCCCAGATAAATGAGGGCGACAACCCCAAGTGCAACGGCAAACCATAATTTGTAATATGTCCATATGTAATCCAGTTTTTCCGGAAAGTTCATGGATTTCAGCTTCTCAATTTCCATCTGTCGTTTCTCTTTTTTCGTCAGATCCGATTCATACTTATGCTCCATTGGTATTTCTCCTGTTTCTTTTTTCGTCTTTCTATGCCTTCGAAGGAACGTGTAATCCCCTTTTTGAAAGTATAACATATTTCCTATGAAATGCATCTCATTCTTGTTTATTTCATAGACTTTTCATATTTGATGTTCCTGCTTTTCATTGCTTTTCCCCTGCCTTTTCAGTATACTGTATTTAGGATATTTTACGTAAGAAAAGAGGTATTCCCAATGAACAGATTATTTAACATCGACAATCCGGTGATGCAGTTTCTGTCAAAAATGTTCGATTTGGTCGTGCTGAATCTCATTTTCATTTTGAGCTGCATTCCCGTCATCACAATCGGTGCTTCGATCAGCGCCCTCTACTACGTGTGCCTGAAGATGCTCCGCGGAGAAGATCCTTATATATGGCAGAACTACTGGAAAGCATTCCGACAGAATTTCAAACAGAGTACGATTGTGTGGCTGCTCTTTCTTGCGGCTGTTGTGATCCTCGGAATGGATTTCTACATTATTAATTCTCAGGATACTGTGTTTTTTGCGATCGTCCGCGTTGCTCTCTGGATCGTATGCGGGATTCTTGCCTGCATATTTATTTATGTATTCCCGATCATCTCGCATTTTGTATGTACGACAAAACAGGCAGTCAAAAATGCCGTACTGATGACGGTCGGCCATCTTCCATACAGCATTCTGCTTTTCCTGCTTCACGGGATTGTATTGTTTCTCTGCCTGTATTCCGCAAATACATTTGCCCTTGTGATCGTACTCAGCGGAGTCTGCGGATTTTCCGTGATTGCTTTTACAGCCTGCATTATTTTCGACCGGATCTTCAGAAAATATGAGCCGGAGACTCCTCCCGCTCCCGAGAATCCGGATGGATTGATGATGGAATAATGGAATAATAGAATCGAACGCATTCATGATCATAGCCATAAAAAAGTCCTTGTCGCGCAAAACGCAGCATGGACTTTTCCTTTTCATTATTAAATTACCGCGCTTTTCCAACCTGGCCTACAGCATTTTCTGTACCCTGCAGGGTACCCCGTATGCCACAGCATTTGCCGGAATATCTTTCGTCACAACACTTCCTGCACCAATGGTTGTATTGTCTCCGATCGTTACTCCCGGCAATACGATCACACCGGCGCCAAGCCAGACTCCATTTCCAATGCGGACTGCTCTGTTATACTGCATACCCTGTCGGCGAAGATCGGCGTCAAGCGGATGTTCCGCCGTAGCGATGGTGACATTCGGTCCGATCATCACATCATCTCCAATGATCACATCCGCGTCATCTACAATGGTCAGGTTAAAATTAGCATAAACATTTCTCCCCAGATAACAATTGCAGCCCCAGTTTACACGCAGAGGCGGCTCGATTACGCAATCTTCTCCGATAGAGCCCAAAAGCTCTTTTAGTATTTCTTTTAATCTTTTGCGGTCAGAAGGCCTGGTATGATTGAACTCATACATCAGGTCATTCATTTTCCATTGTTTTTCGTACAGAGCTGGATCGGTGCTGTTGTATAATTCTCCGTCTTCGGGAATCTCCGCCACTTTTTTATTATTCTCCAATTCTCCCATCTGTGTTTTTCCTCCTGTTTTCAAGTACGCCTCGGCGTACTTGCTGCGAGGTGCGCGTCATGCTTTGCATGACACAATACATCTGCGCACCTCTGCAATCCGCCGGAGGCTTTATCTTGGAAGGAGATTGGACTCCCACCAAGACATATTTGTCGCAACTCACCACCTATAGAGG
>JALFNN010000062.1 GCA_022774325.1 bacterium
AACGCATACCGGCTTGAATTTAACGGGAGGAATATGAGAAATCCTTCCAAGTAACCTACAAATTGATTTAAAAGTGGTCAGATAAAGTGAACTCGCGGTCAGCTCATCCGAGCTGGCCGGTCAGTTCGACCGAATTTAGCATGTCTGAAACGATTGAAAAAACAGCGGAATGTTTTGAAGATTTGATTGTTTCGCGGGTTATTTCACAGGAAAAGGGAATCTATCGGCTGGTATCTTCACAGGGAGAAAAATGGGGAGAAATATCGGGCAGATTCCATTATGATGTCCAGGCAAAATCAGAATATCCGGCGGTGGGCGATTTCGTTATGGCTGACTGGAACAAAAGCGGCGGAAATGCAGTAATCCACCATGTTCTTCCAAGAAAAAGTTGCTTTATCCGAAAAGCTGCCGGTGAAAAAAATGAGGAGCAGATTGTTGCTGCCAATATCGATACTGTATTCTTGTGTATGTCTCTGAATAATGATTTTAATCTGCGGCGCCTGGAGCGTTATGTATCGATTGCATGGAACAGCGGAGCAATGCCGGTTGTTGTGTTGACAAAATCAGACCTATGCAAGGATCTGGAACAAAAACTGTTCGAAGTATCTGCTGCTGCAGCAGGTGTGGATGTTTTAGTGACGAATACGATCGATCAAAACGGTTATGAGCAGATTTATCCATATCTTACTGAAGGAAAGACAATCGCATTGATCGGTTCGTCCGGTGTGGGAAAGTCTACTTTAATCAATCGTCTGCTGGGTGAAAAGCATTTGGATACGAACGGACTGAGGAATGATGATAAAGGACGGCACACGACAACCCATCGTGAACTGATTCTTCTGCCATCCGGCGGTATGGTGATTGATACACCGGGGATGCGTGAACTGGGAATGTGGGATGCCGGAGACGGAATCGATCAGACTTTTTCAGATATCGAGAAATTGGCGCTTAAATGCCGTTTCCGTGATTGTACTCATTCAGGCAGCGAACCGGGATGTGTAGTACAGGAGGCAGTAGAGCATGGTGAATTATCAATTGAACGGCTCCGCTCCTGGCAGAAGCTGATGAATGAGAATCGGTATGCAGAAGATACACAAGGTTATCTGGCTGAGAAAAAACAAAAATTCAAAAATATTGCAAAAATCAATAAAAAGAATCGAAAAGGATAAAGAAAAAATGAGCACCAGCAATATTTTAATACGTTTAGAGAGAAAAGAAGAATATCGGGAAGTAGAAAACTTAGTAAGAGAAAGTTTCTGGAATGTATATCGTCCGGGATGTTATGAGCATTATGTGCTGAATCAGCTCCGGAACGATCCGGCGTTTGTTCAGGAACTTGATTTTGTTATGTACCTCAGTACACAGGAAAATGCTCCGGTGGAGCATGCCGATGCGGAACAGGATGGTAAGCTGATTGGGCAGAACATGTTTATGAGAGCAAATATCAAAGCAGATGACGGCAGAACGATTCCTATCATGGCTTGGCTGAAGGCGAAGATGCCTCCTTCTTTTTATGTAAGGAATTGATTCCGGGATATTTAGATGGGATTACAGGTGAGTATGCACCGCCACAGGGATATTTTGCAGATGAAGCAGAGGTGGAAGCATTCGATAAAGAGTTTCCGGCAAAAGAAAAATTGAAACTTCCCGGGCAATTATTTTAGAACTGGAGGAGATTTATGAAAAATCAGGATGCAATACCATTTCCGGACGAACTTAAGCATCTTTTTGAGACGAATTTGGGAAGTCATTTCGTTTTTGGTCATATCTGTACGTGGCAGTTCGTCTTTGTGCGAATATAATGACATGAATATATGACACATATCCTGTAATACATCTAATTCAAAACAATCTGAGAATACCTTATCTTTGGGTAAAAAATCGTCTGGGTTTTTCCGATAATATCCCTCCGTCCCATATTTTGATAAAAGCGTATATATATGAAACAGTGTTGTTAAAAGATGCTGATGCCATTCAATATCCGGAGTGAAAATAATATATGGAAGGTCAGAATGATATAAAACTGACAACAGATATTTGTTGTAAATATCGCTGGTTATTGGTGCAATCAGGGTGCCGGAGAATAAAATATTCGGGCAAATGCAATCTGTCATTTCTGTTTTTGTTGATCCAGTGGCATGGCCGGCAATTATGAAGAACTTGATCTACCGGTTTCTTATGTCAGCATAGTATCTATGCTGATTTCAGGAGGAACTGTCATTTCCAGTTTATTGAGTGTCAGGTTAGTAGCAAGGCTGGGAACCGAAAAGATTACAGCAATCAGTACAAGCTTAACAGCGGTTGCTTTATTTGGTTTCTCATGTTCGCATAATCTTTTGTGGCTATGTCTTGTGCTATTCCGTTGGGAATAGGAGCAGGTTCCATTGATACAGCATTAAACAATTATGTTGCACTACACTATTATGCGATGCAGATGAGTTTTCTGCATTGTTTTTATGGAATTGGTGTTTCTCTCAGTCCATATCTGATGTCACTTGCTTTATCAGAGAATATGAACTGGAGAAAGGGATATCGTACGGTCTTTTTCATTCAAATGACTATTGCAGTTATTACAATTATTACTTTACCGTTGTGGAAGAAAGTCCAGACAGCCCAAACAGATGAAGAAAAAATATTCAAGCTGGCAGATTATAGGTGTCAGTCTGGGACCGATCTTTCCAAATATGACATATCTAATTCCTAAATTATTTGGTGCGGAGGTCTCACAGTCAGTGATTGGAATACAAATGGCATCTTCCTATCTTAGTATAATGTTGACACCGGCATTTTTCGGTGTGCTGGCACAAAATATGGGTATCTGTTGTTCTGTACCATTTCTGAGTGTGATGTTTGTAATGATGGCGGGTATGATAATATATGTTAAATGCATAAAGTCTTAGTTTATTCACTTGTTGTTAGATTTTTGTATTTTTTGGGAGGAATACCCACTGTCTTTTTAAAAACGGTAATAAAATAATTATAGTCTTTAAAACCACATTGTGCTGATATTTCTGCCAAAGGCAATTCGGATTCCATTAACATTTTTTTTGCTTTTTGGATTCGAAGATTACGAATATGCTCAGCAATCCCGGTTCCGTAATTCTGACTTGCTATTTCATATAGCTGAGTTTTTCCAATTCCAAATTCATGTGCAATCTGCATGGCATCGATATCCTCTGTAAAGTGAGATTGAATATATTCATCAATTCGAACAGGGAGCTTCTGACTGCGAAGAGAGGCCATTCGTTCCAGACACAAATATGCTGCAACCGCTTCCAGAATATGAGAAGCGGAGGTAATATAACTCTCTGTTTTGAGTGGCTGCATGAAACAGGCTTTTTGTAAATCTGACATATTGATTTTGTAAATCTGACATCTTTTCTTTATTTCTTTCCAACCGATTTCGTGTGACTCATATGCAAATACATGACCAAAAAGAAGATATCCGATGATGATATTTCCCATGTAAAGCGGACGGATGCTTTCTGTTAACCCTGCATGACACTGATAGGTATATAATGAATGACGTTTAGCAGCAATTTTGCATGCATTTTCATCACAATGCTGGCATTCATTTCTGCCAGCTTCATCCGTGCGAATTATCTGGCAAAAAGGCGCAATATTTTCAGGATATGCAGCGAGTTCATGAAAATTCTCGTCAAATATTGTGATACGAATCTGTGTAAGGTTATAAAAATCTTTTAACAAAGCATTCAGCTTTGTAATGTCAAAAGTTGATATCATACTGAATCTCCATTCTTTTTTTTGATTCTAGCATATCTGCGAACAAATTCAAAGTAAAAAGAACATACTTCTATATAAAAACAGAAAAAAAGAGGATAGTATTTATAGTACTAAGAAGATAAGGAGGATAACGAATATGTTAGCAACATTAAACGACGTAATGAAGATTGCAGAGGAAAAAAAGATAGCTGTTGGATCCTTTAATACGCCAAACCTCGAAGCGCTTCAAGCAGTAATTGAAGCGGCGGAGGAACTGGATTTACCGGTTATCATTCAGTTTGCACAGTGTCACGAACCGTGGATTCCACTTGCTATGATTGGACCAATTATGGTTAATGCAGCGAAAAAATCCAAAGTTCCGGTATGTGTTCATCTGGATCATGGTGAGACCCTGGAATATTTGCAACAGGCACTTGATATGGGATTTACATCAATTATGTATGATGGATCCACACTTTCCTATGAAGAAAATCTGGAGAATACAAAAAGAGCAGTTTCCATGGCAACTAAGACAGGGGCTTCGGTAGAGGCAGAGCTTGGCTCTATGGGAAGAAGAGAGTCTGGTGCTGGGGATGACAGTGGTGAGAACGATGACACCAAGATCTATACAGACCCGCATCAGGCGAAAGTATTCGTTGAAGAGACAGGAATTGATGCGCTTGCCTGCTCTTTTGGTACAACACACGGCATTTACTTAACACAGCCGAAACTGGATTTTGATGTAGTAAAAAATGTACGTGCGCTGACAGAACAGATTCCGATTGTAATGCATGGAGGATCCGGAGTGAGCAGAGAGGATTATCGAAAAGCTATCGAAGCCGGGACAAGGAAAGTAAACTATTTTACTTATATGGACAAGTCCGGTGGTAATGCGGTAGCGGAATATGTAAACAGCGTAAAAGAAGGAGAACCATTGTTTTTCTCGTCTGCGTCCATGGCGGCAAGGGATGCAATGAAAGAAAATGTAAAAGCAGCAATGAAAATGTTTGCATTAATGGATTAAGAAAAAGGAGAAGCAAAAATGAGAAAAAAGATGACATTTGCACTAGCATTTTGTAACCGTGGATTTATGCCGGGAGAACTGATTTACGGAGCAAGAGAAGATATGATTAAGGCTGTCACGGATGCGGGGTATGACTACATTGCCATGGATGCGGAACTGACCAGGTATGGCGGGATCGAAACGAGAGATGAAGGACTTCTCTATGCAAAATGGTTAAAGGAACATGAGGGAGAATATGATGGAGTAATCTTTTCTATGCCGATTTTTGCAGATGAGAACGGGGCAATCACGGCACTGCAGGATGCGGGGGTTCCGATTCTGATGCAGGCTTATCCGGATGAAATTGGTAAGATGGATTTTGCTCACAGAAGAGATGCATACTGCGGAAAATTCTCTGTTACAGATGTATTTACCCAGTATAACGTACCTTTTACTGTTATGAAGCCGCATGTCGTACATCCGTTATCGAAAGCATTTGCACAGAATTTAAGAGACTTCGCGGCAATCTGTCGTGTGGTAAATGGAATGAAACGATTCAATGTGGGATGCATCGGAGCAAGAACGACTGCGTTTAAGACCGTTCGTTTCGATGAAATCACGTTACAGAAATACGGAATCAATGTGGAATCCTTTGATCTCTCCGAGTTGATCTATAAGGTAGAGCATAAGGCAGACGACGATGCGGCAGTTGCGGAAAAAATCAAAGTTCTGGAGAATTACACAGATTTTACAAGAGTGCCGGAAGCCAATAAACTAATGCTTGCAAAAATATCTGTTGTAATTGATGAATATATTGATGAATACCATCTGGATGCCCTGACTTTGCGCTGCTGGAATGAGATGGAGACCTATATGAGGGTATGTCCGTGTGTCCTGTTAAGTGAATTAAATGACAGAGGTATTGTTGCTTCCTGTGAGATTGATATGTGTTCCGCGCTGACCATGCGTGCCATGAATCTTGCAAGCGAAGAGCCGACCGCTGTACTGGATTGGAATAATAACTATGGTGATGATGAGAATAAGGTGATCTTATTCCACTGCGGACCAGTTGCCCAAAGCTTAATGACGGAAAAAGGAACAGTTACTGAGCATAAGATGTTTGCAAAAAGTGATCCGGGTTCCGGATGGGGATGTAACGAAGGAAGAATTAAGGCATTCCCAACTACTATCTCTAACTGCCAGACCAAGGACGGTAAAATTATTGTGTATGCAAGTGAGGCGCAGTTTACAGATGATCCGATTGAAGATGCATTCTTCGGCTGCGGCGGTGTCTGTGAAATTCCGGATTTGCAGAATAAGCTGATTAAACTTGCAAGGGGAGGTTTCAAACATCACACTTCTGTAGGTGTTGGTCACATGAAAGAAATCTTAAAAGAGGCATTTACCACCTATCTTGGATATGAATGGGTAGATATCGATTAGGAGGAATGTGGCATGAAAATTGCAGGATTGGATATCGGCACGACAGGCTGCAAATGTACGGTCTTTGATGAGAATGGGAAATATCTGGACAAGGCATATCGGGACTATCCGGTAAAGCGGACGGTTGGAGGGCATGAAATTGACATTTCTGCTGTGATGGACGGGGTCTATGCTTCCATTCGGGAGATGGCGGAAAAATACCCGGATATTGCGGGGATCGGTGTTACCAGTTTTGGAGAGACTTTTGTCTGTGTGGATGAGACGGGAGAACCGCTTCACCCGGCCATGCTTTATACGGATCCGAGGGGAAAGGAAGAGTGCCGGGATCTGGTTGAAAAGCTTGGAGAGCGGGAGATTGCGAATATTACCGGTCTCCGTCCGCATGAAATGTACAGCATTTCCAAAATTATGTGGATCAAGAAGAATCAGCCGGAGGTATATTCTTCTGCCCGTAAGATTTTTTTGATGGAAGATTATGTGGTCTATCATCTGACGGGAAATGCACAGATTGATTATTCCCTTGCCACCAGAACGATGGCATTTGATATCCGAAACCTCTGCTGGAGTCGAGAAATATTTGAGGCGGCAGGAATTGATATGGGGCTGATGGCAAAGCCGGTATCGACCGGAACTGTTGCCGGGACGATCAGTCTGGCAGCAGTACAAAAGACGGGACTTTGCGGGGATACAAAAGTAGTTTCTGTGAGTCACGATCAGGTATCAGCAGCTGTAGGAGCAGGTGCTTTTGATGGCTCTGTAGCCGTGGATGGGGCCGGAACAGTAGAATGCCTTACTCCGGTGTATGATCAGATACCAGACATCGACGTGATGTATCAAGGATATTTTTCTGTAGTGCCTTACGTGATACCGGGAAAATATGTAGCATATGCATTTTCCTACACTGGGGGAGCCCTGATGCAGTGGTGTACGGAGACACTGGCAAAAAAAGAAATGCAGTTGGCGAAAGAACAGGGGATTTCTGTCAATGAGTATCTGGAACAGGCTTATGCGTCTCAGAAAGAAGAGATTCCAAGCGGGCTTCTGGTGCTGCCTCATTTTGCAGGCGCTGCAACCCCTTATATGGATACCGGTTCCAAAGGGGCTGTTTTGGGGCTTACAACGGCAACGACGACAGCTGATATTTACCGCGGTTGTATGGAAGGCGTTGTCTATGAAATGTATCTGAATATGCAAGCACTTCAGGGTTCAGGAATCCGGTTTGAAAAAATCCACGCCACCGGCGGTGGAGCCCATTCTGAAGAATGGATGCAGATGAAGGCAGATATGCTGAATGTGCCTATGGTTGCATTGAAAACTGTAGATGCAGGAACGGTAGGAAGTGCTATGCTTACTGGAATTGCGATAGGACTTTTTCACGATTTGCAGGATGCCGCGTTTCATATGGTGGAAGAAATTAAAACTTATGAACCAAGACCGGCAATGCATGAAAAGTATATGAGAATCTATGAAAAATATCAAAATGTATATCAGGCAGTCAGACCACTCATGTAGTGGTACAGTCTGTCCGGGAAAGGTGAAGAGAAAATGAATCCATATATAGGACATGACACACAGTTGTATGGAGTAGAAGAACATCGTCTTATAGGGGGAAAAGGTGACGGTATGCGTCTCTTTGAAGTGAATAATGGAAAGGGGCTTATGCTCACTATTTCGCCTGACAGATGCGGTGATATTACCAGATTGCGTTTTAAGGGAATCAATATGAGCTACCTGTCTCCTTGCGGATATGCAGCACCGGCTTATTATGACAGTATCGGAGTAAACTGGCTGAAGACCTTTACGGCTGGCTTTCTTACTACTTGCGGACTACAGGCAGTGGGCTCTCCATGCATGGATGAAGGAGAAGAACTTCCACTCCATGGTTCTATCGGTAATCAGCCCTGTGAGCAGGCCTACTGGACCGAAGACGAAGCCGGTCTTGTTATTCATACCGCAGTAAAAGATGAGACCATTTTTGGCAGAAAACTCCGGATGGAACGTAAAATTCAGGTTTCTACTAGGGAAAATTCCTTCGAGATCTGTGATACGATCTGCAATACAGGAGATAAAATAGAGCCTGTTGAGATTCTGTATCACATGAATATGGGATATCCATTGCTGGACGAAGACAGCATTGTGAAAATACCAGCGGCAGAGGTACTGCCAAGGGATGATCATGCCGCAGAGGACATAGAAAATTGGATGCATATGGAGAAACCGACAGTCGGATATCAGGAACGCTGTTATTATCATAAGTTTGCAGATGAGGCAGGAAGAGCTTCTATCTTTCAGCCGAAAATGGGAATAGGACTGAGTATTTCTTTTGACGCAACGGAACTGGACGGGTTTGTGGAATGGAAGATGATGGGAGTCAGAGATTATGTGCTTGGTCTGGAATGCGGCAACTGTTACCCGGACGGTCGCGATGTAATGAGAAAAGCCGGAATGTTGAAATTCCTGAGTCCTGGAGAAAAGAAAACATATAATGTAAAAATCACCATGATAGATTTATGTGAAAAATAAAAGTGATGAAAGATTGAAAAGCCATGTACAGGAATAAAAGTCCGTATATGGCTTTTTAGATGTCAAGGGTTTTGTTTCGTAGTTTTTCCTGATACTGTTTGGGAGTCATATGATAATACTGGTCGAAAACCTTATATAAAAGTGCCCGGTTGGAGAAATTCAGTTTCTCTGTAATTTGTGAGATACTCATTTGGGTACTGCATAACATGGTTTCAGCGGCAGCCATGGTAAAGGTCATACTGTATTTAAAAAGGCTTTTTCCTGTTGCTTTTTTCACTATTCTTCCGATGTATGAGCCATCATAATTAAGAATCTGTGCAAGCTCATGATTCGTAATCCGCCCGTTTCGTTCTTCCAGAATCTGGTCAATACGGGCCATAAGTAAGGAATCCATTCGTGCTCTGGTTGTGACATGTTCTACATGATAATAACGTGAATCGGATAAAATAAAAATGCAAATCCATACATTGTAAATGGTTTGATCAGCCAGTTGATAATCCATGTGACAAACAGACCTTTTGGGTTTTTACCGACGTTTTGTATACTCCGAAAATCTACTTTCAGCATCATGGGATAGATCATAACCCAGATTAGCACAGCCATTGGAATAGAAATTCTTGCATATTCAAATTTGTTTGAAAATGCAGGAAGTGCAGGGGCAAAATGTCCTAGAAGGACACCTACGATCATACAAAGGAACACCCACACTGTCAGGTAGCGTTGGAAAAAATTAATACCTGTATTTTTTTCTTCTTTTATCATGATTTTATACCTCCTCATCCAGCAATTGATTTTTCAGTGCAAGGGCTTTTTATGAACGCATACAAAAGCAACTTTGGGTTTATGAGTCATATATGTGTTCCTCCTTTGATTGAATTATAGAAATTATTCTATTTGTTGTTTATATGAAAACCGATGCTGATTATTGCATTAAAAATAGCATCGGTCTCAATTGCAATTACAATGACTGCTCTGATGGCATATACAGTCAGGTTTATCAGAAAAAACACGTCCAAGACTCTGATAAAATGAATCCAACTGTTCTTTGTTCAGCGAGTAGTAAGTATTTTTTCCATCTCTGCGATCAATTACGACATTTGCTTCGATTAAAACTCTCATATCATGAGATAAGGTGGGCTGGGTGATATGGAATGCTTCCAGAATTCGGCATGCACACAATTCACCACATGACAGCATATCAACAATTTTTAGACGTTTAGGATCTGAAATGGCTTTTAAAATCTTACCCAAATCTTTATAGCTCTGTTCCAAATTGTATTACCTCTTGTATATTTATAGAATTTTTTCTATATATTATTATATGCCTTGATTAATAATGAGTCAATATCAAATTGAAGATATTCTATATTTGTATTGACAAATGGTTATATAAGTAATATTATTAATAATACATAGAAGATGTTCAATGTGTTGGCGAAAGGGAAAACATTATGGAAATAGATTATATACAGTATTCAAAAATATTTAAAGTTTTTTCTGATCCAAAGAGACTTAAGATTATTGATATGTTATCGAATGGAGAATTATGTGCGTGTAAAATACAGGAAGAATTTCACATTACACAGCCGACTTTATCACATGATATGAAACAGCTATGTGATGCTGGTGTTGTAAATTCCCGAAAAGAAGGAAAGTGGATGCATTATTCTTTGAATCTGGAAAAAATGAATGAAATTTATAAAGTGATAGGCAAATTAATGGTGCCGGATGAATTTCAGAAAATTGTAGATTGTGATTGTAATAAATAGATTATAACCGGCTTTATGCCGGTTAAAAAATACATAATAAATAGAAAAATTCGAATGCGTGAATGTGAGGAGAAAAAAGATGGAAGTTTTAAAATCGATAGGTCTGTTTATTCAGAATCAGATCTTAGGAATGAAATGGCTGAATGTGGTAATTCGGAATGGTTTATCTGCGATAGGAGTGGATGTTTCAACAAGGATAGGTGGCAGCATACTGTTTTTCATCTATGATATCATTAAGATTACTGTATTATTATGTTTTTTGATATTTATAATTTCTTATATCCAAAGTTATTTTCCACCGGAACGAAGCAGGAAAATTCTCGGGCAGTTTCATGGAATATGGGCAAATATGATTGCGGCTCTTCTCGGAACAGTTACACCATTTTGTTCCTGTTCTTCAATTCCGTTATTTATTGGTTTTACAAGTGCAGGACTTCCTTTGGGAGTTACTTTTTCATTTTTAATCTCCTCACCGATGGTCGATCTGGGAAGCCTCGTACTTCTTATGAGTATTTTTGGAGCAAAAGTTGCGGTTGCCTATGTGGTTGTGGGATTGATTATTGCTGTTCTTGGCGGTACATTAATTGAAAAAATGCACATGGAGAAATATGTGGAAGAATTTATTCGGAGTGCAAGTGGAGTAGATATTGAATTGCCTGATTTAACAATTACGGATCGTTTGATTTATGCAAAAGACCAGATGACAGGCACGTTCCGAAAAGTATTTCCGTACATTCTTATAGGTGTTGGAGTCGGTGCAATAATCCATAACTGGATACCGGAACATATCATTCAGACTGTTCTTGGTAATAACAATCCATTTGCAGTCATTCTGGCTGTTATAGTTGGAGTTCCAATGTATGCGGACATCTTTGGAACCATCCCGGTTGCGGAGGCATTACTGGCAAAAGGAGCTCAGCTTGGGACAATTCTCAGTTTTATGATGGCGGTTACGACACTGAGTCTGCCCTCAATTATTATGCTTAAAAAAGCGATAAAACCGAAATTATTAGGATTATTTGTTGGAATTTGTACGGGCGGCATTATTATTGTCGGATATTTGTTTAATATATTTCTGTAGGGACGTTTCTTTTGCCACGATGCTGGGGTCAAAAGCCCTGGCATCGAACGTCCCTTTTTTACTTTTTGTTGCTATTTATAAGTTTCTACCGTAGTTTTCGGTATATTTGGTGTCGATTGTAACTATACCCTTCCCATATT
>JALFNN010000081.1 GCA_022774325.1 bacterium
CCGCACCGTTGCCCGCCATCAGGACATTGAAACTGCCGATGATCTGGCAAAGGTGCAGGAACACAATGAACGGGAAAAAGACAGTTACAGCAATCAGGACATCGTGCCGGAGCGTTCTTCTCTGAACATTCATTTCAAAGAGCCGACTGCCGGTTACGAAGAAATGTTTACCCAGATGGAACAGGACAAGGTGATCTCTACCAGAGGTCTGAAAGCGGATGCCGTGAAATACGGTGAGCTGGTTTTCGATGTGAACTCCGCTTACTTTTACAATCACGGCGGCTATGAATTTGCCAAACAGTTTTATGCCGATGCTTATAAAGCTGCCGTGGAGGTTGTGGGCGGAGAGCAGTATATTCTCTCCGCCGTCATGCACGCCGATGAGCGCAATCAGGCAATGTCCGAAGCTCTTGGCGAGGATGTGTACCACTACCACCTCCATGTGGTCTATATCCCGGTGGTGGAAAAACAGATTCTCTGGTCGAAGCGGTGCAAGGATGAAGCCCTCCGGGGAACAGTCAAGGAAACGATCATGCAGGTCAGCCGCAGTAAGAAATGGAAATCCAAACCCGTTCTTGACGGGGACGGCAATCCCATGCTGAACACAAAAGGTAAAAAGATTTTGAAGTCATCCTACAGTGTGTTGCAGGATGACTTTTTCAATTTCATGCAAGCTGCCGGATACACCGATGTGGAGCGTGGAGAGCGTGGCAGCACCGAGGAACATCTGACCGTTACCCAGTTTAAGGTGCAAGCGGAAACCCAGCGTTTGGAAGCTGTGACAGCACAGGTGGCACAATCGGAGCAGACATTGGCGGATACCCAATTCGCTGTGGAGAAACAAGAAAAGAAACTGAAAGCTCTGCAAAAGGAAACCAAGACAGCAAAGACGGTAGCAATGACCGTGCAGGATATTGAAGCGATGGGTAAGAAAAATTCCTTTACCGGAAATGTCACCCTCACAGCAGACCAGTGCGATACCCTGAAACGGTACGCAACAAACGGAATTATCTTCAATGCTGAGAATGATCGCCTGAAAGAAAAATTGGCTTCCGCTGTAAAATCCGCTTCCATCTGGAAACAGCGGCATGATGAACTGGACGAAAAATATCAAGCACTGAAAGAAAAAGCCCAGCCCTATCTGGATGCGTTGGAAATCGCAGCAGAACGGGTCAGGGCTTTTCTTTCTGCCATCCTCGCCAGAGGAAAGGAAACTCGTGAACACACAATCCCTGCCCACAAGCACGGACGGGATATGGAACTTTAATTTATGGAGGATTTGCCTATTGACTAAATATTATGAGGAAACAAAATATAATGCGGCATTTGACCGCTGTGTGGATGTAATGACCCGGTTGATTCAAAAGTATGGTCATCAGGTCTTGGAAAATAAAGAAGCGGATGCTCTGAAAGAAACGGAGTGTTCCGACGATGATAAACAAGCGCAGCCTTTGAATAAACAAGCTGCGTAAAAATTTGCAATTTACACGTTGCGTACTTAGAGTAGCTATGCTATAATAAGTACGCAACGTGTATTTTTGTTTTATGGAGAAAATCAAATGGATAGTAAAAACAGAATTATAAAGTTGCGGGAAAGCACAGGCATGAACCGGAAGGACTTCTGCAAATGTGTCCATATCCCATATCGCACCATGACGGAGTGGGAACTGGATAATCGCCATGCACCGGACTATGTCCTTTGGCTTTTGGAGTATTATGTCCGCAACGAAGGATTGATGGTAAAGGAAATGGATGAGGGAGGTGGCGATTCTGAAAAAGAAGCAAATTAAATGTTATCTATATACAAGAGTGTCCACCGCCATACAGGTTGATGGGTACAGCTTGGATGCCCAGCGAGATAAGCTGCGGAAATATGCGGCATACGAGGATATGGTTATTGCCGGAGAGTATTCTGACGAGGGATTTTCCGGAAAGAATATCCAAGGACGGCAGGAGTTCCAGCGGATGCTGAACGACATTCAAGATGGAAAAGATGGCGTTTCTTATGTACTCGTCTTTAAGCTCTCCCGGTTTGGCAGAAATGCAGCAGATGTTTTGAACTCCTTGCAGCTCATGCAGGATTTTGGAGTCAATCTGATTTGCGTAGAAGATGGCATTGACAGCTCCAAGGATGCCGGTAAGCTGATGATTTCGGTACTGTCTGCGGTTGCGGAGATTGAGCGAGAGAATATCCGAACACAGACAATGGCAGGACGAGAGCAAAAGGCTCGTGAGGGTAAGTGGAACGGCGGCTTTGCTCCCTATGGCTACAAGCTGGAAAACGGTAATCTCGTCATTGCTGAAGATGAGGTTGAAGTTATCCGTGTCATCTATGACCGCTATATCCACACCAGCGATGGTGTTGCCGGAGTTGCCAAATATCTGAACCGGAATGGCTATGTAAAGAAGCTGCGGCAGAACAATACCATTCCCGGATTTTCGAGGGATTTTGTGCTGGATGTGCTTGACAATCCTGTTTATATGGGTAAAATCGCTTATGGCAGACGGAGAACCGAAAAGAAACAGGGTACGAGAAATGAAATGCACGTGGTTGAGCAATCGGAGTTCCCTATCTACGAGGGTCAGCATGAAGCTATCATATCCGAAGAAGATTGGGCACTGGCACAGGATAAACGTAAGCTCAATTCCTTTAAGCGGGAAAAGGTGAATAATCCAGACCATGCACACATCCTGTCCGGCATCCTGAAATGTCCATGCTGCGGCAAAAGTATGTACGGCAATATTGCCAAAGCTCATAGCAAGGACAAGAAAACAAGGTATTATTACTACTGCAAAAACACGGTCACAGCCACGGGACATGAATGCAGCTTCCGGCTCAACATTGAGCAAACGGAAATCAATAAAATGGTGGCAAAAATCATTTCTGCTATGGTCAACAAGCCTCGGTTTGTGGAAGCAATTAAAGCGAAGATCGGAACGGCTGTTGATACAGCAGATATGGAAAAACAAGTTGCTGTTCTGCAAGGGCAGTTAAAGCAGGTTTTAGGTACAAAAGGTCGATTGGAGCGTCAGATGGACACCTTAGACATTAACGATGCCCATTATGACAGAAAAATTTTGGATTTGCAGCGCCGTTATGATGAACAGTATGATATGATAGGTGAAATCGAAGCGCAGATTGACGAGCTGCAAAATCAGATCCGCAGCATCAGACAAGAGAAAATTTCCGGTGATAATATCTATCAGCTTTTATTGGCGTTTGATGAAGTCTACAATTCTGCAACGGAAGCGGAGCAGAAAGAGTTTATGAAAGCCTTTATTGAGCGAATCGATATGTTTCCGGAAAAGAGGAAGGACGGCTGTTGGATTAAAAACATTGTGTTCAATTTCCCTGTGCCGATTGACGGCGAGGAAGTGAAAGAACTTCCCTTGGAATATGGGACAACAGTCGAGACAGTAGTATTGATGTCAAAAGTAAAGTAAATATCGCCAGAAATGGCTTGTTTTAGCGGAATTGTGACCGGTAGGAGCCCGTGACGGGGTGCTTACCGGTTTTTTCTGTTTCTGTCTGCGGAAACATATCAACCGACCAGAGAACAGGGAATTAGGGGAGGGTTGAAGCTACGGAATGGATAATGAGCTTATTGAGGCTACAGAAATGTTAAAATGCGATTATTGAGGCTACGGAAATGTTAATGGTAAATGCCGAGGCTATGAAAATGTTATAAGTTCCGCTTGCTGGATTTAGCTGATTTGGCTATTATAGTTGTAGAGGCTAACTCTTCCTTTCAAATGAACGATCGATATTCTTCTTCTGGCCGTTCATATCACTTTTTACTGCGTAAGCAGTTCCAGTGCCAATCGGCACAATTTTCACCAAAGATAAAATGAAACAATTCAAACAAGTAGCAGGAGCATATCTATGCCCAGGAAGGAGTATTTTATTGAGTTACAAGAAAGACAGACGATTAAAGGTTTATGAAATTAGCGGACCGAAGTACAAGCCTACACCAACAATCATGCTTAAGGGAGAATGGCTGAAGGAGCTGGGCTTTGATTGCGGTGATCGTATCAACGTTGAGTGCCAGGGTGGAAAGTTGATTATCACAAAGACCGATGAGGTTATTGTGGAATAATAGGAAATAGACATTAGCATTACTATTAAAAGAGCCAAAGATTTCAAAGGATGAGTATATAAAATAGTGCATTATTCTGGCGGGTAGTCTAAAAATGTGATATGATGAAGAATAAAAACAAAAGTGAAAAAAGGTGATGTTAATGTCTGAAAATAAGATAAAAAGTTTAGTAGATAATTTTTATAGAGAGTTTGCAGGATTACCTAATCATAGAGCGATTGTACGTAATAATACACCTGAGGACGCCTTTACTTTAGCAATCTTAAAAGTTATGTACGGAGAAACACTCGATTATGAGGTGGTTCCAGAAAACGTGGATAAAATTTCAAAAGTAATTGTTGCTCCGCCTGATAGTGGAATAGATTTGTTCATCGAAATTGAAGATGGAGATGAATATTATTATGATATTATTCAGTCAAAGTATAGTGAGCTTACTGAAGAAGAGATTAGGGCTTGTTTCCTTGGCATGAGAGATTCTATTAAACAGTATTTGAAGAATCCTAATAACGTAAAGCCAAATTTAAGGGACGTCATTGCAGAAACAAATTTCAACTCTTCTTTTAAGAATAACTGCACTTATTATGTATACCATACTGGAACTTTAAATTATGGTAAAAATTTTAAAGCAACAGAGAAAATAGTAACAATCAGTGAGATGGAAGTTGTGCTGGGAAGTCTGGGTAGAGCTGACCATGTTTTAAAAGTCCCTTTTGCAGAGTTTACTTCCGATATGTTTAATAACTATATTCTCTATGAAAATGCATCGGACAATGCGATGCTTTGTAATATTAGAGGCTATGATCTTGCGGTTCTTTGCAATAAATACATAAGTTCATCTATGGGACGTAATATTTTATTTGGTCAGAATCTTAGAGATTCCTTGGATCAGAAAAAATCAAAAACCTATGATGCAATGATGGAAACTATCAAGGAAGAGCCAGAGAGATTCTGGAATTATAATAATGGTATTACGATCTTATGCGAGGAGCTAGATGCACATCGTAAGGGAAGAAATGGTGATGTAGATTTAATAGAGATTACCAATTTTTCTATTATTAACGGAGCCCAAACAACCAATGCTCTTGGTGCATTCTTAAGAAATGCGCTCATTAATAATGAGCCTGAAGCTATAGAGCAATTGAAAAAGGTGTATGTCCTTGTGCGCATAATGCAGGTTAATAATGAAAAACTAAGCGGAAATATCTCCATATATAACAACTTACAGAATCCAATTTCATCAAGAGATATGGTTGCCAATAACTACGAGCAGAAAAAATTACAGACTATGCTTATGACAGGTGAGGCTCCGTATGTATTTGTTGAAATAAGAAGAGGACAAACTGTACCACCGCAGCCAAGATTTGAAAAGCACCAGCGAATTACAAATGAGGATCTTGCGCAGCTGGCTTTTTCTGCATTCCTCCAGGCTCCATTTAAGGCTAAGGACAAGAAAAAAACGTTGTTTAATAAAGACGGGTCCGATGCGGAGTATTTAATAAATGAATATTACGATGAAATTTTTTATCTTTCCGAAGAAGACGATAAAAAAGGCATTTTGTTCCAGAGAAGTAAAGAAGAAATCGATGAAGCTTTGTTCATAAAATATTTGTATGTTCAGGCAAGAAATAAAATGAAAAAGACATACGATGAAAATATTGCAAAGTGTAATCAAAGAATAGCGGCTAATTCTGGAAATGCAGAACAGCAACAGAAAATGATCCAGCTGTATCAAAGGAATAAAGAAGTAAATAATACATGTATGTTTTACTGTATTGCATTGTATTTTACTCTCAAGGAGAACTTTGGATCTGTTGGGGATAAAAATTCATTTGATTATTTTAGTTTTTACCGTGACAATAGGAATTCCAGCTATAAGGATGATATTATAGAGTATTTTGCAAAGACATTTTTACAGGCTACGGTTAAGATAATGTCTAAATTACTTATGGCATCCGGAAGTGGTAGTGCAACGAACTGGCTGAAGCGAGTTCAGAGCCAAACAGATTTTTTTGATGTATTATCAGAAGAAATGGCTGGAGACTTATCTTATCAGGAAATGTATACAGAGTTTGTAAATAAATTTGTAGTATAGGAAAATTCAGTAGGATTGGAGAGAAAAATGTATTACTTAGATACACAGACAATTGAAAATGCATACAATTCACTTACTTCCTTAGAATTAGGTGATCAAGGTGCAAATGCCATGTGTATCCCTCCTGGAGAATGCCGCGCATCTCGGACTTCCGGTACCCGAGGCAATCAAGGTTGTATTAGAGCAGCTTCATGATCGCTCTGAAGAAAAGAAGGATGGTGATATGTAATGAAACTTGTACAGAGTATTCTGACAAAAAATCCTTGCTATACTGCAGGGAGAAAAATTACTGTAAAAGGACTGATGCTTCATTCGGTTGGTTGTTCCCAGCCGAAGGCATCAGTCTTTATTAATTCATGGAACAGTGCATCCTATTCGAATGCCTGTGTTCATGGTTTTATCGATGGCAATGATGGAACAGTTTATCAGACGCTTCCTTGGAACCATCGAGGCTGGCATGCAGGTGGTGATGCAAATAATACTCATATCGGAGTAGAAATGTGTGAGCCGGCATGCATTAAGTATACGGGTGGAAGTACCTTTACTTGTTCTGACATGGCAACTGCAAAGGCATGCGCTGAGAGAACATACCAGGCAGCAGTTGAGCTGTTTGCTATGCAGAACTTGAAACGATCGACCAGCAGCTTGAGGCAAAACAGAAGGAGCTGGTAGACCGAGCTCTCAAGAAACTCGACTATGAGGAATTAGCAGATGAAGTAGAAGCATTAAAGGATGCCAAGCAGCAGATTCTTTTAGGGAAGGCCGTGGACAATAATCAGCAGATCAAGAGGGACGAGATGATTTCATTCTTGCAGGAGCAGCAAGCGGAGATCGCAGAATACGATGATCAGATGGTACGCAGGATGATTGAAGGGGTTACGATCCATGAGAATGGTAGCTTGACGGTGATCTTTAAGAGTGGGACTGTGACGGAAATAGCATAAGAAGAGATTATTACTAAAGGTTAAAGTGCTCGGCTTCTATCGGACACTTTTTTCTTGTTGACAGGACATTACAAAATGTAAAATCTAAAGTCTTGACAAAATATAGTCACATGGATATAGTGTATATTACAGGAGGTGACAAAATGAACGAGATTGAAAGAATGCAAAAATACCTTCAGCTTATTAGAAGAGCGGTGGGATGGAGTGCAGAAGAGTTCGGAGAGCGTATCGGTGTTACCAGACAGACGATCAATAACATTGAAGCTCCTAATCCAAGAAGTAAACTAACCAAAACGCAGTACATTGCTATGAGAAGCGTTCTGGATGTTGAGATTCATCAACACCCAGAAGACACAGCGATGCTCCGTTTGATTTTGGACGTTTTTGTGGATCATCCGGAGAATTACAACGAAGACGAGAAGAAGGCTCTACTTGCTAAGGCCAATATGCTTACACCTTCTATTTTAGCAGGAACCACTACCAGAGAAGCAGTTTCAGAAGAACTCACGGGTGCGGCAGTTGCCTCTGGTATCATTACCGGTGCAATGTTAGGAACAATCGGCCTGGTTATGGCAGATGCTATTAGCGATTGGCTGATCAAGGCTATTTTTGATAGAAAAAAGTAACAGTGACAAGTTATGACGAAAGGACAATGATCATGCAGATTAAATTTGGAATTTTAAAGAAGGGTGACACCGTTTTAAACGTTTGGGATAATCACATTGCTGTTAAGAAGAAAAACGGTGATGTTGAAATTTATCAGTTCTACCTCGATGATGAGGGGCTTCCTAGATTAGCTGAAAACACTGTGTTAGTAACGCAGGGAGATGGAAGCATCTCTGCAAAAGCGGGGGATGGTTCAGTAGAAGTTATGACGTTTTAAGGAGGGCTGCATATGAGATGTTCAAAATGCGGTAGTCCTGATCATAATGTTCGTACATGTCCATATAGAGATCAGGATGTTCCACGAAATCGTGCGTTATGGGTTAAAGTAGACAATCTTACTGAACGTGAGGAAGCAGACCTTCTTTCTGGTATTGTAAAACTTAAGAAAAAGGTAGCACCGAAAGGTCGTGCAACTTCGGCTAACGGAGATGTGAAAGAACTTCCTGGACGTATTCGCGACGCTCTTAAATTGCTGGGAGGAAACTAAATGGCTCAGAAGAGAGACGCTGCTCATATCCGAGCACAGAAAGCTGGGAAAGAAGTTGATCAGTATGTGTGCTTTTTATGTCTGAGACAATTTCATGGAAATCACGGTCACCATATCATGCTTTACAGTGAAGGAGGAGAGCCTTCTGTAAATAACATGGTGACCCTTTGCCCGGAATGTCATAGAGAGTATCATAGTGGCAAGTTAAACATTGACCTCCTTCGCTTTTAGCGGAGGGGGATTACTTAGGATAAAAGAGGGACAAAGATGCTATTATTCTCGACAATTCTTGAAATTGAAAATAAGCTGACAAAGGATGATTTTATTCGGCTGGTCATAGAATGGAACCAGAATGGCCATCCATCTAGTGTCATTGCCGATATCGAGTGGAACGGGGAAAGAAATATCCGTTTCGAGGATGCCAATAAATGGCTAGAGATACAGGAATATCGCAACAAAAATATAATTGCGGTACGTTATGAAAAAAGGGAAGAAGATGGTGCGGTTTGGGACACAGACTACATCATGAATTTTAGTTCCATGAAAATGGCGGTCAGATTAGATCGTAGCTATATGGAAGAATCTCTGACAGTCGATGCGAAGTTCTATACCCCGTTTTTTATATCTCTTCTGATTGACAGGGGATACATAAAGAAGGATGGTAATCTCGAAATAAGACGTAGGCCACTGATGATTACGGATGAAAATCTGGATCTGCTTGTTAATGTTATCAATGGTAAGTCGAAATACAGATTGCCTGTGGTAATAATAACAAAGACCTTTTATGATGAGGATCCGGTTGACGTAGCAAAGCTGTCTAAAGAACTAAAGGGTGTAGCTCATGTATTTGTACAGGAGACTAACTGCACCAATCCGAAAATTAAAGAAATGTGCGATGGTCGTAATGAGTACTATGGTGCAATCGGTATATATCATCCGAATCCGGTTATTGGCCACCGCAGATACCTATACAGAATGTCAGAGGGAATAGATACTATCCTCTCTGAGAAGGTTACCAAGACCGTGATGCAATATAGCAACACTCAACTGGTAGGACCTTTGTTTACGTGGTTTGGTGTTAACAATGCAATTCTGCAGGATCGGTTAACTAGTAAGCGAGCTGAAAATGCTGAAGCTGAAGCTGGCAGAAGGATGGCTATGTATGAGCTGCTTATGCTGAAGTCCGATCTGGATCAGAAGAAAGAGAGCATGCGACAGCAGGCATTGGAAGAGGCAAAGGCTGAGGCAGATGCCATTCTTGATGGATTTGAAGCAGACCTGCAGAAAAAGGATAGCGAGATTGAAAGGCTGACAGGTGAGCTTGAGAAGAAAGAACGAGAACTATCTTGGCTGAAAGCAAAGATGGATTCTATGACTCAAGTTCCAATAATATATGCAGGAGACGAAGATGATTTTTATCCGGGTGAAGCTAAAGATTTTGTTCTGTCCGCTGTAAGAAGAGATCTTGCTAAAACTGAGCAGAGAGCTGCGGAAGCAAAGAGACTTCTTAGGAACTATTCTAGAATGACCCCAAAGATACGAAAAGGACTAGAGGATATAGGTTTCATATTCGATAAATCAGACCATCAAAAAATAAAATATTATGGGGATGATCGATACACCGTTATTTATGCCAGCACTTCGAGTGATCAAGGCTGCGGTGGAGAGAATAACGTACATACTACAATAAAGAAAGCGTTCTGATTTTAATATAATCAGAGATGTTAGAATGGAGGTAAATATGGCAGCTATTAATGATGACGTATATTTTATGGTTGATAAATATGACCAAGAGGCGGTTAACCTGATAAAAGAAGCATTCGGAGAATGTGAGGCTGTGGAGGAAGAAAGCTTTGCTGGAGGAGCGGTCATTGTTTTTATTGTTTCTTCTGTAATTGCATTAGCAAATACTAAAGCAGCAAAATCAATTATTGATGGATTGTTTGAGAAGGACAAAATTAAGGTTGAGTATAACGGAATTAAAATTGAAGGATCTTATGATAATGTCCAGGCAACAATAAGAAGAATTCAGAGAGAGGAACGCTCTCATGGTGGAAATCAATAAATATCTCAACAGATATACATTACTGCACAAACCTACGTACACTAGGTTAAGAGAAATCATTGAAGGTTTTCCTCAAGTGATAAAGGGTAAATATGAATCCAGGTTTGTTGAAATATATAGTGCTTCCATTTTCCCAAGAATAATCAAGTTAAATGGTGAACAATATATTATCATAGATCATCACTTTGAAAATCTATTTGCCCATTATTCTTTAGCATATCTATGCGAGGTGGGTAGAATTAATGCTAACATTGATAACGAGTATTTACGACATATAATGAAAAGCCTTATACTGTTATCGCAGGCAAGTCTACAAGAGGAAATACCAAGTTTAGCTTTAAGCTTTGCACAAGAATATGTAAATAGCGGGGCTTTTTTGGGAAGATATGATTCGCTTCTCAATTTATCGGGGAAGGATGAGGCTCTGAATGAGGTAGAGATTTTTTCTAATATGTTTACTATTCTTCATGAAATAGGTCATCTCAGGTACAATGATCTGCAAGAAAATGAAAACGGTTTTTTGGGGTTTCGTGAAATGTTGAAAAAAACAGTCGAATTTGATAGCTCAGAAAGCAGTCAAGATATTATCAACATGCTTATAGCATTGAAGGCCGATAATAAGACCGATACTGAGGAATTGTATTGTGATCTGGTAGCTGTTTTGGAATTAACAGATGTGATCGAAAAAGTATTTGGCTCTACTATGAGTAGCAGAGAAAAAGCGACAATTACGATAGAGGCTGTCATGTTATCGATTGGCTTTCAAGCACTATTAATTCAGAATAATCTTTACTGGAAACTAATGTATTATCAACGGAAAGGACTGAATGAAAAAGCTGGAAAAGTACAAGGGATGATAGAAAAGAAATTTAATCAACTGCAGATAAGAGGGTCGTTCATGTATACTCTTGCTCATGGGATTATTTGTAGAAAGCATAAAATGGATTATACAAAAAGCTATTTTTTGCGGTCTTCTGCTTTTGATGATGTTTCTTTTGAAATGTTTCAGCTTTACGCAGACAGGATATTAAACCGTGCCCTATGGTATGAACAAAACTATTCAATTGAGAAAATGAAGGAAACCAGAAATAAATTACTGAAATGGAGCTAGTAATTTGATATGTTCCCACGAACGGAAGTATACTTGGACATGTTCCCACGAACGGAACTAGCCAGTGGATATGTTCCCACAAACGGACGTTGGCAATGGATATGTTCCCTAAAACGGAAGTACCATATAATTGGCTTGGGGCGACATTCATACCATTGTCTCAAGCCATGTGGAGACGGTATGTTTGCTGAGTAGGGCGAAATAACTATTTGGCAAAAGGGTAGAAATACGTTACAATATAAGGGAACTTTGCGACTTAAGAGGGGTAAGCAAAAGCCTTGGTTTTATGTGGAAAAGCGGAGTTTTCACTTCGCTTTTTTTGATGGCATAGTTACAAATATAGATGAAAACAGTGAGGGTAAAAACAGCATTGTATATGGAAACAGAAATGTATGTTTGAGTTTGTTTGTTAAATATATACGGAAGGAGAATAATCGTGGCAACAAAATGGAAATTGGAAGATGATGTGAACGATTATGTGAAAAGTACACTTGAGGCATTAGGATTAAAAAATTAGTGGATTATAATGTGGAATCAGGAATGTCTGATTATATGAAAGAAGCTTTGAAGGGGTCTGCTAAGACAAAAAATAAAAGTAATTTTGGGAAGCCAGATTTTCATGTCGAAAAATATAAAATACCAGTTGTAATAGAAGATAAGTTGGGTGGAAATAAGTTGATTTCTAGGACAAAAGCTGGTTTGAAAATGGATGAGAAATCAATAAAAAACTATGCTGTGAATGGTGCCGTTTATTATGCACAAAATATGATTGCATCTGATAAATATTCAGAAGTAATTGCAATAGGAATAGCAGGAGATAATGAAGAAAACGTTGAAATTGATGTGTATTATGTTTTTGCATCTTCAGCTACACCAAAACATATGAACGAGTACAAAAAATTGGATTTTTTGGAGAGTAGGGATAGTTTTGAGAGTTTTTATGAAGATGCGGTTTTAAGTGAAGAAGACAAACATCGGATTTTGATTGCATCACAGGTGCAATTACAAAAGCATGCAAATTGTTTGAATTCATTGATGAATAATCATAATATTCCTGTGGATCAGAGAGTCGTATATGTTTCGGGAATGTTATTAGCGATGCAAGATATCATTGATTATGATGGAAATAGAATAGATGTAGGGCTTGTTCCAGATGATTTGAAAGGAATTCAGACAGCTACTAAAAGAGATGGGGTAAAAATAGTAAATCAAATTAAGGAATATTTGGAACAAAAAGAAATACCGCAGCAAAAGAGAGAATTAATGTTAGGTTCTTTTAGAGAATCTATATCGTTGGATAGTGACAGAGATATAGTTATTGAATTGGATAAGCAGGTATCGACTTTGCTGAGCGAAAAAGCTTCTGTTACAAAACAAATCTTTGTTTATATATATGAAAATGTATATTTGGCAATTGATGGAACAGCAGGTCATCTTGATATAATGGGAGAAATGTATAGTGTATTTTTAAAATATGCTCTTGGAGATGGCAAAGAGATTGGAATTGTACTTACACCACCTTATGTTACAAAAATGATGGCAGAAATACTTGGTGTGGACAGGAATTCTAAGGTAATGGATTTGGCTACAGGTAGTGCTGGATTTTTGATTGCTTCAATGGAAATTATGATTCAAGATGCGGAACATGTGTATGGAAAAAAGACGTCCCGAGCAGAAGAAAAGATTAAAAAAATAAAAAAAGAACAATTATTAGGGATTGAGTTGAATGCGAAAATGTTTACGTTGGCTTCAACTAATATGATATTACGAGGAGATGGTTCTAGCAATATTCAAAAAGGGAGTTCTTTTGATAGACCGAAAGCTTTATATGACAGTTTTAGCGCGAATAAGTTATTGCTCAATCCGCCGTTTACTTTTGAAGAAAATGGGATGCCATTTATGTTACATGGATTGAAAAATATGGAAAAGGGTGGAAAGGCAGCAATAATTATTCAAGACTCAGCAGGAAGTGGAAAAGCAACGAAATCAAACTTGGAGATATTGAAAAATAACCGTTTACTGGCAAGTATTAAAATGCCAGTCGATACTTTTCAACCGTCTGCAGGAGTCCAAACATCAATATATGTATTTGAAGCAGGCACACCTCATGATTATGCAAATCATCTTGTAAAGTTTATTGATTTTAGAAATGATGGTTGCAAGAGAACAAAAAGAGGACTTTTAGAAATAGATAATCCTACAGAACGTTATCAGGATATTATTAAAATTTATAATCTGGGATTAAATGCTGATAAAAATCCGGATTTTCATACGGAATTATGGGATTTGGATAAAATATTTGTTGAAGATTTAATAGATGAGTCTGGAAACGACTGGAATTTTGAAAAACATCAAGTGATTAATACAATTCCGTCAGAAGCCGATTTTATGAAATCTGTTAGTGATTATCTTTCGTGGGAAATCAATCAATTGATATGTGGAGGGAGAACATATGACTATTTTTAAGGAAAAGAAATTATCAGATGTTCTTAATTGGATTCCTAATATTAAAAGAATAAAGCCAATAGATATTAAAAGGTATACAGTAGAACAAGGCGAAAAGTATCCTTTTTATGGGCAACAGTTGATTAATAATGGGGTGGTAGATTATATTTCAGTTGATGAACGGTTCTTAAATAATAAAGAAAAGAATGTATACTTACTTATTGCGTCAAATAACCATTCTATTAGCATTGTCACAACACCATTTTATATAAAAGAAGACCATGCAGCAACTAGTACTTTGGGGCATCCTAGAGTGACCGTGAAAAGTGCATTATATATAAAAGGGAGTATACAAAAAGTATTTGATACATCATTTGACTATAATGCTAAAGCATTACAAGGAATTTTGCAAAATACAAAGGTGACTTTACCGTGTTCTGATGAAGATTCAAATGAGTTGGATTGGAAATATATGGAGTTGTATGTTGACGAGTTGAAAAATAAGAACATTAAGCAGATTAAAAAGTTTTTGTCTGACAAGGGATATGAAGGTGTAGAGAATACAAACTTAAAGGAAGAAGATTATGCTATTTTAGAAAAAAACAAAAAGATTCAGTTTCAATCATTTGGTTTGGGTGATTTGTTTGATACTATAAAAAGGGGAAAAAGAATTAAGTCTTTAGATAGAATTGAGGGAGAATTACCTTTCTTCACGGCAGGGGTTGAAGGCATGGGTTTTTCTGATTATATAGGAAATGAGGAGGCAGAAGTATTCCCTCAAAATAGTTTGACAATTGATATGTTCGGCAATACTTATTATAGAGGATATAAGTATGGAGCAGATGACCATGTAACAATACTTTATCATTCAAATAATATATATAGTAAAAGAGTGTTACAGTATATGCAAACTCAAATAAATCATACATTACACAATAAATTTAGTTATTCGCGGAATTTTTATCCTTCAGACGCGTATGATGTTGAAATAAAATTGCCAATTATTAAAAAAGATGTGATTGACTTTGTGTTTATTGAAAATTATATGATTATTATAGAAAAGAAGATACTTAATACTTTGCTTAATAAAATATAGGGGGCTATCAAATCTCTACAGACTTTTCAACTAAAGACCGTCGCCCCCTCAAACACGAATTTTCGCAGAATTAACGAGGGGGGATACCCAGGTATGAGCGATATAGGCAAAATAAGTGGAAAACAGATGATTTTTTCCAATATAGTTTTGTTATTTTGTTCCGATTTTCGCTTAAAAAGGATACGAAAAGTGGTAGAAAAACGTCTTGTTTTTATTATATTATTTAACAGAAGAAAATCGGGTTTATGATATGTATCGGGTTACCGCCGTGGCGGTAGCCCATATTTTTTACGGCATTTTTATTGTTTTCACGGCTTCTGGTCGGATGAGCATTCCATCGAGTCGTTCATGTGCTGCGTATCCTATTACGCCTTCATGAACGTAAAGTTCTGTCAGGACTTTTACGGAGAGAGGCTGTCTGATAAGAATCCAATAATAGGATAAATCTCCGAATGCAATCGGCATGGTACTGGTACATATCCCCATTCATCAAGGATAAGCAGATCCTGATTGTTCAGATCATTACGGAGTCGCTCAAGCGTACCATTCTTCCGTGCTTCTGAGAGTTTTAATACAAGCTCTGTTACCGTATAAAATCTGGTTTTATATCCCAACATACAGGCTTTGATACCTGCAGCTATCGCCATATGTGTTTTTCCAACTCCTACAGGTCCATACAGCACGAGATTCTGCTTCTGATTTATAAAACTGACATTTTCCAGTTCTTCTTTTGTGAGTGCT
>JALFNN010000091.1 GCA_022774325.1 bacterium
CATGGCATAAATCTCCTTTGTAAAAATGGTTTCTAGTCAATTCCATTATACCAAACGGAACAGGTTTATGCCTTTTTTATTGGCTGAAATATTGAATTTTCAAGGTTCAACACACCGTATCGGTGTGGGAAGTTTTAGTTAGAATAATATTCTATGAAGCTTCTTATTTCTTCTTCTGAATATTCTTCAGCATCAAATACCTCCGAAGCTTCTAGCGCCTGACGCCTGTCCCTTTCAAGATGGTAGCTGTCTAATCCTAAATTATGTATCATTTCCTGTGCAATATTTTCTGTTGTCCTTCCTCTTACACTGTTAATTTTTCCATTTAGAGAATACTTAAACGCTTTTTCCACTTCCATATCCGTTGGAGAAAGCATATCCTTTCTCCACCAGTCATTTTTCCTATGTCCGCAATGATCCTCATCTTCTCTAATTGTTTCTTCTCCATTACATGAAGCAAACAAATTATCATATTGCAAATCTTTATCCTCAAAAGAATCTTTTGGCAAAAAATGTTCAATATGAGACGAATCTGTTGTTATTTTTCTCATACAATAGCAACATATTTTCCCCTGTTCATCTACAAGGCATTCTCTTAATTTTCGTCTTCGATTTACTCCATCTATATCATCTGTCGAAAAATCATTTTTATAATGAGGTTCTCTGTTATTTTCCATTTTAAAATTTTTCTTCCAATCCTCAAACCATTGCGGAGACTCTTGTTTATTTATTTTTTTCATGTCGTCGCCCCCTGGATATCAGAATTCTCGCTTTAGCAACACCTTCCGCATATCCATTAGATTTTTCGTCTAATATATCAGCCAATTTCTCCGCTTCATCAAATTTCTTTTTTTCAATGAGCAAATACATTTCATCAAGCATTCTTTTAATATCTTGGTTTACAGAAGCAGTATTCATTACTTCTTCTAAGATCACATTGGTATCCCATCCCATAAATGATTTATATGATTTTAAAGCTATTTTCTGTCCCTCTTTAAACATATAAAACAACTTAAATGTATCATCTACTTCTCCAAGAATTTGTGGAGAATGTGTTGTAATTATAAACTGTATATTGGGGAACGTCTTCTTCAAAACACTGAGCACCTTACGCTGCCATGATGTATGCATATGCAAATCTAATTCATCAATCAATACTACTCCTATTCCTTCCAATGGATTCTCTCTTTCCGGATTCGCTAATGCCATTCTCCGTGCCAAATCACCAAATAATGCTATCGTACATTTTTCCCCATCAGATAACTGGTTTATTGTTAAATACTTTCCATCTTTTCTCACTTTCATTGCTAATGGCTTTCTATCAATATGAATGTCTTCAAATCCATCCAACATAGCCAACATAGCCTGTTTTACTGCAGATAAGCTTTTATCTTCATACTTTGAATTTTCTCTTACCTTGGCTTGATTTTCTATATCTTCCTGATTTCTAAACCACTTAAATAAATTTCTAAAATCTATTGTACTCTCAATTGCTTTGTCAAATGCGTCTAATTTTACAAATTGCTCTTTAGATGCTCTTACAGGAACATCCAATACAATCCTATTAACACCATAATTAACAAAAACCGGCATATTCTTATTATCAATCTCCTCGATCCAGTTTCCATTACCATCATCATGACCTTTTACAAGATAAGAATCTTCAAATTTTTCTACTAACAATTTTAATTCGGCTATATTGTGTTTTTTTCCAGTTGCTCTATCGATAGAGCGACTATATTTCATTTCTGCTCCATCTTCAAAAGAAAATACTGCCTCAATATTTGCCTTTGATTTTCCATAACTAATATCGTCATAATCCAATTCTGTAGATCTTTTTTTGCCAGTTCCTATAAGTTTGGCAATAATATTTGCATATATTAAATCAACAGCTCGAAGAATTGTAGATTTCCCAACACCATTTATTCCAAAGAAAACTGTTGTTTTTTCATCCAAAACAATTGTTAGCTTCTCAATTCCTCTAAAATTTTGCAGTGTAATTGATTTAAGTTTCATATTCCATCTCCTTGCATTAACATATCCCTTAACTAAATATGTTGCTCCAATCATAATCCTATATAATTTCTTTATTAACAGAAATTATACAATAAATACCTTGCCATCTCAAGATTCACCACAACTTTTTCTTTTTTATATTCTATCCATATAAGGAGACTGATACTTAAATACGATATCAATGCTTTTATCCCCATTCACAACAATCTTCTCAATCAACTCTGTTACGATTTCTCTTGTTACCTCAGATAATGTTCCATACTTGATAAATTTCTCTATCCAGTTTTCATAAGATTCCTCTGCTTCTCCAAAGCTGTTTTTCTCCTGCTCTGTCAGCTGAATTTTCTCTCTGATTGCCTTATCCTGTTGTTCATATTCTGCCTTGTAGGAGAGATATTCTTCTTTGTCCAGAACACCATCCACATAATTCTCATACGTCTTCTTTTTATATTTCTGAACAACTGCAAGTTCTTTTTGCAGTCGTTCTATCTGCTGGTCTGCCTCCACTGCACGTCTTTGCACCTCCTTTCTGCGATCTGCTGCCTTTAATATTTCATCCTTATCACTTTCTTTCAGTGCCAGTTCCGCCTGCCTCTGGATTTCATTTATTACAATGGAATCCAGTATCTCCTTCTTAATAAAATGAGAATGACAAATCGTATTTCCCTTTTTATGATAAGTTCCACACTCATAACCATCCCTGCAGGTAACTCGCTGAAGATTATATCCACAATCCCCACAGACAAGAATTCCCGCGTATGGATTCACCTTTCTCACTTCACTGTGAAAGCCCGGTGTTCTTGTTCTTTTCTTCATATTTTCCTGTACCTGTTCAAAGATATCTTTACTGATAATTGCTTCATGCATTCCCTCTACGATATATTGTTGTTCCTCTGGAATGTAATAATATTTCTCCACTTTATATGATATTTTTTCTGACTTATGCTGTACCATAGCACCTGTATAAACTCTGTTTCGTAAAATCACATTGATCGTAGGATATGCCCAGCCTTTTCCACCGGATTTTTCCAAAGCGTTCGTATAGTTCAATCCCTGAACCTTTCTTTTATACTCTGATGGTGTCATAACACCTTCCTGATTCAGCTTTTTTGCAATACCATCTCTGGAGTATCCCTCCAGACTCATATAAAAGATTCTCCGAACTACCTTGGCAGCTTCTTCATCAATAAGAAAACGATGCTTATCTGCCGGATCTTTCATATAGCCATACGGTGCAAAGCCTGACATAAACTGCCCACGTTTTTTCTGTGCAGAGAGCGCTCCTCTGATCTTCTTGGATATATCACGACTGTACATATCATTAAACAGCGTCTTAAACTGTGCCAGTTCTTCATTACTGTGATGAACAGAATCCACACCATCCAGAATTGCAATATATCGGACTCCCAACGATGGAAAAACACGTTCTATATAATTACTTGTCTCAATATGCTCACGTCCAAGACGGGAAATATCTTTTGTAATCACACCCTGTATTTTTCCTTTGTAAATATCTTCCATCATCCGCTGAAATTCCGGTCTGTTTGCAAAATAAAGTCCGGAATAACCATCATCAATATAAATATCAGCGATTTCCAAATCATTTGACTTACCTACATATTCTCGAATCAACTTCATCTGATTCTCAATACTCTCACTGATTTTATTCTCCCCGTCCTCCTTTGACAGACGACAATATGCAGCCATCTGATACATCACATCACCCCATCTTTCTGTATTGTTACATCCACTGAATTATTCTCCGAAGCAAACTTAAAATAAATGTCTAACTTCTGATCCGGATAAACATAAATTTTATCAATCAGTTCTTCAAGTACTTCTCTGGTCAACTGTTTTACCGTCAGTTTTCTCCGTCTAAAATTGTTCAGCCATACCTTTGTCGTATTCACAGCAGTCTGCTGTTCCTGTTCTTCCTGCTTCAGCTTTTCCAGTTCTTTCTGATATTGTTGATTCTCATTTTCATACATCTGCTTTAATTCCAGAAATTCTTCCTTGGAAAGAATTTCATCCATGAGTTGTTCATATGCCCGTTTCCTGTATTCTATATTTCGCTCTATTTTTGCCTGCAAACGGGTAATTTTACTATCTACTTCCGGCTTTCTTTGCACAATCTCAGTTTCCAGATTTTTCAGATCTGTGCACATTTGTTTCAACTGTTGATTGATAGCAAATACCACTAATTCATCCAGTTTTTCAAACGTAATATGATTCAGTTCACAGTAATTCTGCCCCATCTTTTGATGGAAACCGCACATATATCCATCATAACCATTATGTGATGCCAGATATCTCTTACGCATAGCGGTTTTGCATTTTCCACAAAACAGTAATCCTACATACTTATGTGGTTCCTTATTTCTGTCAAAATACGGAATTCGTCGTTCCTGTCTGATCTGCTGAACTTGATCAAATTCTTCTTTGGAAACAATTGCTTCATGTGCATCCGGTACCAATTCCATTTCTTCCAATGGAATTACCTTTTTATATTTAAGTTTATAAGATGGTTTGTTATATTTTCTGATTACAACGGCACCGGTATAGATCGGATTCTTCAGAATCCCACGCACAGTAGCCGGTGTCCATAATCCTTTACCCACGTCCCAGGCATAACCGTTTTTTAAAAATTCATAGGGATAATAAATACATTCAGACCAACTGCGTAGATCAGACAGCCCACTATGATCCAGACAACCTGCATTCCCCTCTTCTGGGGCAAAAAATTGTTCATACTTTTTCTTTCCTCCTTGCTTCCGTTTTGATACCAGATATTTCATAACTTTTCCATACATTCTATATTTGCTTTTTTTGTACAGTTATTTTATAATTGTATTATATTCGCAGAATCATTTTATTTCAGTCACCATTTGAGCGAAAATCATCACTATTTTAGCTATTTAAGGAGAAATTATGAAAACTTCAGGCAAATGTGATTTTCCCGTTGACCAGACTACACGCCAGGAAACCCGCCATCATGGAGACTCCAGCCTGCCGATTGGTATATATTGCCAGCACACCAGTGAATACCGACTGGGTTATGCCCCCTGGCACTGGCACAAAGAGGCAGAGCTTTATTTTGTAACAGAAGGTTCCGCACGAGTCATCACAACAGAGGGTGAGACGGTTCTCCATGAGACGGAAGGGTGTTTCATCAACTCGAACTGTCTGCATTCCATGCGCCCGCATGAATGTGACGACGTGATATACCATTCTGTCGTTTTTGACCCGTTTATCATTTCCAGCAGTATTTCCATGCTATTTGATGAAAAATATATTTACCCTCTTTTGAGGAGTAAGCAGGTCTCTTCGATCATAATCGATTCTGACTGTCCGCTTCACAGTTTTATCTACGAAAAAATCAGCCAGATCGTATTTCTTAATAAAAAGCAGACATTCGGCTACGAAATTATTCTTCGGAATTCTCTTTCGGAGATCTGGTTCCAGCTTCTGAATCTTGCAGACGAAAAAATGAAGAATCCGCCCCGCGGAGCCGGTCTGGATCAGACGCGTATCCATGCCATGCTGACCTATATTCACGAACACTATACTTCGGATCTGACCTCAGAACAGATTGCCGCAGCGGCCTCTGTCAGCGTAAGTGAATGCTGCCGCTGTTTTCAGCGCTGTCTGAAACAGTCCCCCTTCGATTATCTGATTGAATACCGCATTCGCCAGGCAGCCGGTATGCTGCTGGATACGGATAAACCTATTTCCGAGATCTGCATGGAAACCGGGTTCAACAGCACCAGTTACTTTAGCAATAAGTTTAAAAGCATTCTCGGGCAATCCCCGCGCGACTACCGAAAAACGAAAGGAGTATTATGAGATCCTTTACATTCATACTTCAATACGTGAAAAAGCATAAGCTGAAATACTTTTTCGGCATCCTGACTTTGTTTGTTGTTGATTTCGCAGGTCTGTTCATTCCAAGACTGACGGGCGAAATCACCGATGGTCTGACTACCCATTCATTGGACTGGAGCAAAGTCAAATCCTATCTGATATTCATTTTTCTGACAGGTTCAATCATTGCTCTCGGCCGCTTTCTATGGCGTTATTTTCTCTTCGGTGCCTCCCGCTCGATTGAGAAAGAACTGAGAAATGATATGTTCGCCCATCTGGAAAAAATGAGTGTGGAATACTACAACGAACATAAGACCGGTGACCTGATGACGCGTTTCACCAGCGACCTGAATGCCATCCGTATGGCGATCGGCCCTGCCGTTATCTGTGTATTTGATGCATCCGTCATGACGGTCATGGTCATTTTCCAGATGATGCGTTATGTCAATATCAAGCTGACACTGATTGCGATTATTCCCATGTTCCTGATCTGTCTCGGTGATCTCTATTATGGTAAGCTCATCCATGCCCGCTACCTGCGGCGCCAGGAAGCCCTTTCTGATCTGACAGACTTTGTTCAGGAAAGTTTTTCCGGCGTCCGTGTAATCAAAGCATTCGTGCGTGAGCGCTCACAGATCCGTGACTTTGCCCGGGCTAACACAACTGCCATGAACTATAATCTGAATATGGCAAAACTCATTTCATTTGTTATGCCTCTTCTGGATGTAGTTATCGGACTTTCAAGTCTGGCGACCTTGCTTTACGGCGGTTACCTGGCGCTGATCGGAGAAATCACTCTCGGCCGGTTCGTTGCTTTCAACCAGTACATCAATATGCTGGTCTGGCCGATGATTGCCTGCGGAGACGCGGTAAATATGTTTTCCCAGGGCGCTGCTTCCATCCGGCGCGTTCAGGAAATCTTTGATGAACAGCCGGAAATTACTGACTCAGAAAATGTGGAAGAGATCGATCATATTAAAGGCGAGATCACCTTCTCTCATCTGACATTTGTCCACCGCGGCCATACGGAACCGACTTTAAAAGACATCTGTCTGCATATCCCTGCCGGCACCACACTTGCTGTCATCGGGCGGACGGGAAACGGGAAATCCACATTGGTCAATCTGCTTCTGCGGCTGTATAATACAGATCCGGGAATGATCTTGATTGACGGCAGAGATATCAATACCATCCCTCTGCATGTCCTGCGTGAAAATATTGCCTATGTCCCACAGGACAATTTTCTATTTTCAGACACACTGAAATCCAATATTGCCTTCGGCGCCCAGCGTGAAGATATGGATGCCATCATTCAGGCAACCATGTCCGCCTGCATCCATGAAAGTATTGTCACGTTTCCGGACGGATACGATACGATTGTAGGCGAACGGGGAGTCACACTTTCCGGTGGTCAGAAGCAGCGAAGTTCTATTGCCCGTGCACTTCTGAAAGATGCCCCGATTCTGATCCTCGATGATGCATTGTCCGCCGTTGATACAGATACGGAAGAACATATTCTTCAGAATCTGCGGGTTAACCGTGCCGGCAAGACCACGATCCTCATCGCGCACCGCATTTCAACGATCCAGCATGCAGATGTGATCCTGGTGCTTGACAACGGTGAAGCACGTGAGATCGGCAATCACGCAGAACTCATGAAACAGAACGGAATCTACCGTGAGATGTTCGAACAGCAGCAGCTCGAAGCGCTGCAGGGAGAGATTTCCGATTCCTTTTCGATACAAAATGATACATTTGACAGACCATTTGCCAGAAAGGAGTGAACGACAGAATGAAGCGACTTTTATCTTATCTTAAGCCTCACAAATTTGTCATGACCGCGGCCACGGTTCTTGTTCTGTTCATTATTGTCGTGGAGCTCTACAGACCGATCATCATCGGTGATGCGATCGACAATTTTATCAATGGCTATTACCGCCCATATGTGCTGGCAAATGAAGATGACCGCGAAGTAATTACCTGGAACGGTCTGAATTTGACACGGAAAACCGACGAAGAGCTCACTCTCCTTCCGGAAAGCACCGAATGCTACCAGATTTTCCTGTATCATGATTCCTACTACATGGCAGAAAGCATCACTCCGTCTGAATGCACCCGTCTTCGAGACGCAGATAATGAATATCTGGAAAACTATGTCCAGAACGGCGCTCCCCTACTTGGCCGGGAGGAGCTGAAGGAACTGCGTACTTATGACTTTGTCGGTATTCTGCGTGCTGCTCTCCTGTATTTACTCATGCTGTTGATCGGCTTTATACTGAACTACATGGATACCTGGATGCTTCAGAAAATGGGACAGAAGATCGTCTATCAGATGCGTGAAGAAGTATTTACCCATATACATAGTCTTTCACTGACCTTTTTTAATTCGACTCCTGTCGGGAAACTGGTAACAAGAGTATCGAATGATACCGAAGCCATTAACGAACTATTCTCCTCAATACTGGTAAAACTATTTAAGAATACTGTAAAGATCGTGGGATATGCAGTGGTGATGATTTCCATCGATGTCCGGATGGCTGGTCTGTCTTTTCTCCTCCTTCCGGTAGTGACATTTCTCACTTTCCTTTTCCAGATTCTTTCAAGGAAAGCTTACCAGATCACCCGCACGAAGATTACCGACCTGAACACATTCCTCTCGGAACATATTTCCGGCATGCGTCTGATACAGATTTTTGCGCGAGAGGAAGCTAAATACAAACAGTTCAAGGAAAAATCCCAGGAATTATTTGAGGCAAACTGGCGTGAAGTCATGATTTTCGCAATTTTCCGGCCCGCCATCTATCTGACTTCCGTCCTTGCCATGGTCATCGTGATCGGAGGAGGCAGCTACTGGGTGCTTCAGGGTACACTCTCGCTGGGTACACTTTTTATTTTTATCAGCTATATCAGTTCCTTCTTTGAACCAATTCAGGATCTGGCTGAGCAGTTCGGTACTCTTCAGTCCTCTCTTGCTTCCGCTGAGAAAATATTTTCAGTACTGGATGTAAAGCCTGAGATTACAAGCCCTGCCTCTCCTGTTCCGGTTCAAATCAAGGGCCGTATCGAATTCCGTCATGTGTGGTTCGCATATGAGAAAGATGACTATGTGCTCAAAGATGTCAGCTTCGTCATCGAACCCGGACAGAAGATTGCCTTTGTCGGTGCCACCGGTGCCGGGAAAAGCTCCATTCTCAATCTGATTGGACGTTATTTCGATATTCAGAAAGGAGAAATTCTGATTGATGGCGTGAACATCCGCGATATCGACACGGATGTACTTCGCAGAGCCATCGGGCAAGTGCAGCAGGATGTTTTCATTTTCACAGGAGATATCAAAAACAATATTTCTCTAAATAATGAAGAAATCTCTCTTGAACAGATTCAGACAGCCGCTCAAACCGTCGGTGCAGATTCCTTTATCCAGAAACTCCCCGGCGGCTATGACGAACCGGTTACCGAGCGCGGAAGCACGCTCTCGGCCGGGCAGCGGCAGCTTCTTTCCTTTGCACGCACACTCGCTTATGATCCGACCATCCTGGTTCTGGACGAGGCGACTGCCAACATAGATACTGAGACGGAAAGCCTGATCACCAAAGCGTTAGAGCGCCTCATGGAAGGCCGCACTACCATCATGGTGGCCCATCGTCTCTCCACCATCCAGCATGCAGACAAGATCATCGTTATGCATCATGGAGAAATCCGCGAACAAGGCTCTCATCAGGAGCTTCTGCATAAAAACGGACTTTATCGGAAGCTTTATGATCTGCAGCTTGTTAATAACTAATATCAGGAGGACACAACAATGATTAACAAAGAATTTCATGCATCCAGAAGACAAAAATACGGCGATTTACTAAAAGATAATTCTATGGGATTTTTATTCGCTGGTGACCTCATCATGGATCGGGGGGATCTTGAATATCCCTTCACTCCGAACGCAAACTTCTACTATCTGACAGGTTTTGATCAGCCGAAGGCGATTCTTATGATAACGAAAATCCATAATCAGATCCATGAGACACTATTCATCGACCACCCGGATGAAACTGCCAGAAGATGGATGGGTGTTTTCTACACAAAAGAAAGTGTGAAGGAGGAAACCGGTATTGAAACTGTGGAATATCTGGAACGTTTCGAGTCTTCCATTCCTCTGTTCCGGAGCCCCGACCGAATCCAACATGTATATGTCGATATTGCGAACTGGGGTGGCCCCAATGAAACAACACCGGCACAGGCATTTGCGAAAAGGATCCTGGACTATGACCCGACTCTTACGCTGCACAATACCTTCCATGCACTTTCTCTGATACGTCAGGTTAAGACAAAGGAAGAAATCCAGCTTCACTGGAAAGCATGTGATATCACCACAAAAGGCGTAAATAACATGTTAAAAAATCTTCGTCCCGGTATGTATGAATATGAGATAGAAGCATATTTTGATTTTATCCTGAAATCCAACCATGCACGCCATGCATTTACCACCATCGCTGCTTCCGGCAAAAATGCCTGCTGTATGCACTATGAACAAAATGACCGTCAGATGAAAAACGGGGATATGATATTGTTCGACCTGGGTGCCGAATGGGGATACTACGCTTCTGATGTAAGCCGTACTTTCCCGGTAAATGGCAAATTCACCCAGCAGCAGAAAGATCTCTACAACGTTGTTCTGAAGGGTCTGAACGCAGCTCTTGATGCCACAAAACCCGGTCAGAAAAAGAGCGAATTGCAGGAAATCAGCAAAAATGTTATGGCAGAAGAGCTGATAAAACTTGGGATGATTGAAAAACCGGAAGAAATCTCCAAATACTATGTCCATGGTTCCGGTCACTATATCGGGCTTTATACCCACGATGTCGGAAATGATAATGAACTGCTGGAAGAAGATATGGTATTTACATTGGAGCCTGGATTATACTTTGACGACCTGAATCTGGGGATCCGAATCGAAGATACACTGGTTGTGACCAAAGACGGTTACGAAGTAATGTCAGATGGGATTCCGAAAACAGTAGAAGAAATCGAGGCATTTATGGCAAGATAAGGGGATGACCGGGGAATGGGTACATAGACACAACTCGTGTCTATGTATTCGTCCCCGGTCACTTTAATTCGCGTTCCAGTCCACCATGCTCCCAATCTCCCCAAGCAGATTCGTCTGCATGATCCAGCGGATCTGCTCCGGATCATCAAACTGGCCAAGTGCCCACATCAGCTTCGTCACCGCAGCTTCCGAAGTCATATTTCCGGTCTCGATTGCACCGCAGTCGAGCACCTGTCTTCCTACTTCATACACTTTAAAGTCACTGCCTTCGTACATGCACTGACTGCCGACTGCGACCACCATTCCGTCTTCCACAGCTTTTCCGACTGCTTCTGTCATATTCCGCTTCCAGAACGGCAGTCCGCCGAT
>JALFNN010000092.1 GCA_022774325.1 bacterium
GGTGGCTGGATATTCAGCCACCTTATTTTTTTATTACTTGCAAATATACTTCATCAGTGGTAGGCTATCTTTCTTCAAATCATTTTAACAGTATGAATCTCTGTAATAAAAGAATGTCAAAAGTATATCTATTTCAATTATCACAATTCTCAACCTTTGTCATATGTTAAAAGAGAAAGGATTTTTGTGATGAATAATCAAAACTGCTGTAAAGACCAGAAACATGAATTTCAGGCTGCAACGTTGATTGACAGTCCGATTGATTTTAAATGTAGATAAGTGACTGGGGGACGGGTGACCTCACCCGTCCCCCATTATTATCGAATTTTATCGTCTTGCATCGAATTTTGTCGCAAACCCTGAATATTACGAAAAAGGATGTATACTTGGTTAGAGTAAACTTACGAGGGGGGATGCCATGTGAAAGCGATAAAGAATAAAGATAAGGACTGTCATAACAGAACAACAAGGGTCGGAATCAAAGAGATTGCTGCGGAAGCAGGGGTGAGTCCGACGACGGTATCGAATGTCGCATTGGGAAAAACGGAACGAATTTCGGAGAAGACCGTGCAGAGGGTACAGAGACTTCTTGAAGAGAAAAAGTATGTTCCGAGTATGGGAAACAGGCTGCTTTCAGGCAAATATTCTTGTGTAGTCGGTGTCATGATAGGCAAAAATTTTAAAAATGCAGAAGCAGGAGAAGCTGCGCTGTGGATCCGGGAAGTAGAGAAGGAGATATACAGGTGTGGCTGCTATATGCTTCTGCATTTTGCTGTTTCGGAAGAAGAAATTCTGCGTCTGGCAATGATGTGGAAAATGGAAGGGATCATTCTGACCGGATTTGAAGGGAAAATGGAAGAGAGTGTCCGCAGCAGATGTGAGATACCTGTGATTTCGGCGAAGATTGGAAATGCAGTGGAGACGGAGCTGGAGGCTGGTGAATTAATGGGCAGATATGTTCTGAACTACGGACACAGGAGTGTCTGTTTTATGGACGATGAAAATGCCCATGCATACTGGCGGGGGATGAAGCGGGCATTTCAAAATGAAAAGGCTGCATCTGTCCAGGTTAAATATCTCCAACTGCCGTCTGATAGGGACAACAGGATTGATTTTTATAAAAAGAACCTTGCCAGGGAGGCATTTGAGGAAAAACTGCTGGTTTTCGCAAATGAGTATCATGCGGCGGAAGCGATGGGATATCTAGGGGATATGGGGATTTTGGTGCCTGGGGATGTGTCTGTGGCAAGTTTTGGAGATGATATTTTTGCGCCGCTCATGAGACCTGGGCTTACGGTTGTGAAGATGAATCCTCTGCAGAGTGCAGTGAAAACAGTGGAAATGCTATATGCTCTGATGCGTGATGAGACTGTAAATCCTGGGAAAGAGCGGATCGAACTTGTCCTTCGGGATTCTGTGAAATAACGATGGATCAGGGATTGTTTACTTATAGAATCTATCTATTAAGATATTGAATTTATCGATTTGACGAATGAATTTCAGAAGCATACACTGGATATAAAGCGTAAAATAAAATGCGTAAAAACTTAAGAAAAAGTTGGAGGGAAGCATGTATCAAGTAGGAATTGATATTGGGTCCAGTGCGGCAAAAGCAGTTGTGATGAATGAAGGAGAAGTTGTCAGAACACTTTTGTTGAACACAGGATTCAACAGCAGAAAAACGGCAGAAGAAATTTACGAAACATTTAAAAATGAGGGGATTACCAAGGAAAATGCCAGATATGTGGCAACCGGATATGGAAGAATTTCGGTTCCTTATGCAGACGATGTGATTACCGAGATTACCTGTCATGGAAAAGGGGCAGCATTTTTGTTCCATGAAGACGGTACTGTTATTGATATCGGAGGTCAGGATACGAAAGGGATTTCCCTGAAAAAAGGAAGAGTCATGAAGTTTATTATGAATGATAAATGCTCAGCGGGAACCGGAAAGTTTCTGGAGGTCATGACAAACAGACTGGGGCTCACACAGAATGAGCTTTCCGAACTCGCGCGCAAGGGGAATCCGATCACGATCAGCTCTATGTGCACCGTGTTTGCAGAGTCAGAAGTAATCAGTCTGATCGGAAAAGGCACGCCAAGAGAAGACATTGCATATGGCGTGATCGAGTCGGTTGTGACGAAAGTGGTCCAGCTGATTTCTCAGGTTCCGGCTGAACAGTATTTTCTGACAGGCGGTCTTTGCGAAGACGAATATATCATCGAACGACTGGTGAAAGCGCTTGGAGCACCGGTTTCAAGTGCACCGCTTGCACGTTATGCAGGTGCAGTCGGGGCAGCTTTGATGGCGGAATAAATGGCACATCAAACGGAATAATGAAAGACAAAGGAGAACAAGAATAAATGGAAGCATTTGAATTACCGAAAACATTTGACGAATTTGTTGACGCGCGGAAAGCCGGGTTTTTGAAGGTAAAAGAATTCAAGGAAAATGGGGGGAAACTGGCAGGTTGTCTCTGCTCCTACACGCCTTCCGAACTGATGGATGCAGCCGGTGTCGCAACGGTGGGACTTTGCGGTACAAGTAACGAGACGATTGCGGATGCTGAGAAGGTTCTTCCGAAGAATCTTTGCCCGCTGATTAAAAGTACCTATGGGTTTGCATACTCACAGAAATGTCCGTATACTTATTTTGCAGATATGATCATTGGCGAGACGACCTGTGATGGTAAAAAGAAGATGTATGAGCTTCTGAATGAACTCAAAGAAACGTATGTGCTCCATCTTCCGCAGAGTCAGGAACGCGCCTATGCAAATAAGATCTGGTGCGAAGAGCTTCGGCTTCTGAAAGAACGCCTGGAAGAGAAGTTTGATGTGGAGATCACCGATGAAAAGCTGCGCGAGGCGGCTGCCAAGAGAAACCGGCTGAGAAAAGCGCTCTGCAGCATGTATGAACTGCAGGAAAGCTGCCCTCCGGCACTGAAAGGAACAGATATGATGCTTGCCCTTCAGCAGGGAACCTTTACATTTGATCTGGATCAGCAGATCGTAAATATTGAAGCCCTCGTTGAAAAAGCGAAAAAAGCGTATGAAGCAGGGGAACGTCCGGTCCCGGAAACAGCGAAACGAATCCTTCTCACCGGATGTCCGTCAGCCGGTGTCATTCAGAAAGTCGGAATGGTTATAGAGAATAACGGCGGAGTGCTTGTTTGTCTGGATGACTGCGGCGGAGAGCGTACAAACAAGCTGTTGGTTGATGTAGAGGCAGAAGACATTTTACAGGCAATCGCAGACCGCTATCTTGCAATCAATTGTTCTGTCATGACAACCAATTCAGGCAGACTGGAAAATACAAAGAAAATGATTGAAAAATATAAAGTAGACGGCGTGATCGAGGTCGTTCTTCAGGCTTGCCATACTTTTAATGTGGAAGCAGCTCAGATGGGCCGGATGGTAGAAGAACTGGGCATTCCTTATATGAAACTGGAGACAGACTATTCCACCACAGACAGCGGGCAGATTGAGACAAGAATTGCTGCATTTATTGAGATGCTTTAGAAGAAAGACAGGGGAAGAGACAGGGGGACAGGTTCAATGACTCACTTGTGAGTCAAAGTACCAGTCCCCCAGTATCACCCATGTCAAATAGTAATGATAATTATAAAA
>JALFNN010000061.1 GCA_022774325.1 bacterium
CGCCTGAAATATGCCCGTAACCGGGCAGAAAAGAACCGCGGGGCACGCGGGGATAGCTTATTGATACTTAGCCCTATCGGGTTATTGAGTAAGAAGCCCCTACTTCAAAGCTTTAGGGCTTAAGTAGTGGGAGCATGTCACTCCGGTGTTAGGAATTGCTATGATTCTTGTTATATTGAATTTGGGTGCACCGTTGGATTATCATCTGATTCTGGGAGCGGGAATGTTTACGGCTGTTTATATTCTGTCGCGTGCATTAGGAAAATATTTTGGCGCTTATTTCGGGGCGGCCGTTACAAAGTCTCCGCAGACAGTAAAAAAATATCTTGGTTTTATACTGCTCCCACATTCTGGAGTTTCTCTTGTATTTACGGGAATTGCGGTTTCCGTTTTGAGCGGTTCCGCGCCGGAATGTGCGCAGATCATACAGGGAACGATCGCGGCGGCAGCGGTGATCAATGAAATCATTGCAGTGATCATGGCGAAAAAAGGATTTGAATGGGCTGGGGAACTGAATCAGAGTGGTGCGGACAATGCATTGGAAGAGAAAGCTTCAGCTCCACTTGTTATTACAATCAGTCGGCAATACGGAAGCGGTGGACGAGATATTGCTATGAAATTGGCGAAAGATCTGGGGATTCCGTTTTATGATAAAGAGATCATCGAAATGGCAGCTCAGACCAGTTCGATTGAGCGTTCATTTTTTGAAAATTATGAGACGGATAAATCCAATAAAGTGCTGAACGAGCTGGCAAGTAATGTGACGAATCATTACTCATTGGATGACCGGGTGTTTGAACATAATGTGAAAACGATACGGAGGATTGCGGAGACGTTGCTTACGCAGTCACATCCGGCTGTGATGGCAACTAATCCTGCGAGGGAGCCGTTGAAGGTCATGGATACGTCTGGTTTGCCGTAGCGGATCCATGTTACGATCAGTGCTGCGAGGGTTGCGGCAGTCGCGCAGAATACAGTATGGAAAATGATAAATACGCCGATTGGAAGACCGTTGAATAATCCGTCAGCATCGGCAAGTTTGGTCGGATCTAAGAAGCCGGTTGAACCGATGATTCCGTTCCAGTCACTTCCATGCATGATTGCAAACCCGAATATAAAGAAGAAAAGACTTCCCAGGACAAAGTCCATCATATTTTTCATCAAAATGTTACCTGTGTTTTTGGCTCTTGTAAAACCGGCCTCACACATAGCAAAGCCTGCCTGCATGAAATAAACCAATATTGCACCTACAATTGTCCATACTACATTCAGAAGAAGCTCTGTTGCTGCCGTGGCTTCCATGCCGCTTTCAATTAATGCTGTTAATCCCATAATACTACCTCCTCTTTCTGTTATAAAAAAGGATACCTGATGCATCAGATGCACAGCTATCCTCATTGATAACAAATATGAATTTTTTTATTTATATGTACCATTTTGATTAAAGAGCTGCGGTACCGCGCTCATCAGTACGAATGCGGACAGCATCTTACACTTCATACACAAAGATTTTGCCGTCGCCGTATGCTCCGGTTTGGATTTCCTCAACGATTTTCTGAATCAAAGGTTCTGCAACAGAAGGGTCAACGACTGTTTCAACTTTTACTTTCGGGAGAAGATTCACGCTGTATTCAGCTCCGCGATATATCTTTCTGTGCCCTTTTTGATTGCCGTATCCCATGATGTTGCTGATCATAACGCCGTTTGCGTTGGAAGCGTCAAGAATTGCTTTTAGGTCTTCAAGCTTCTCCGGCTGGATGATGATTTCCAGTTTTTTCATAATAACAGCCTCCTTTTCTGAAAAACAAAAAGGCGCTTTCCGTGTTAGGAAAACGCCCTTGTTTTTGGATATCCCCTATTATACACAAGGGGAGTGATTTGTCAAAGGTATTTTTATAAAAATTTTATAATTTGTAAATCGTGAACAGAAATAAATAAAATGAGAGAAAAAAGTTGTGAAAATCGCAAGTGTAGAATATCCGAGTCAGGAGGAAGAAAAAGAGCAAAAAATAAAGAAAAAAATGACGACTGTTGACGGATAAATTGTCATTTGCTACAATAAAAAATAGGGAAAATGGTGCTGAATTAATAAGGAGGAGAAGATGGCATGATAAGTCTCACATTTGGGGAGCAAGTAAAAATTGTTTTAAGCAGAAAAGGTATGACAATCAAGGAGCTGGCAGAACAGATTGAGGAAAGAACTGGGAAAAAGATGTCCAGACAGAATCTGACACAGCGTCTTGGAAGAGATAATTTTCAAGAGCAGGATATGCGCATGATTGCAGACATTCTGGGGTGTTCGTTCCAACTCAGTATTCTTGCAAGTCAGGAAGCGGCAGAGAGGGCATCTGTAATTGAAGAAGTTCCACCGACAAGTAAAGAACTGGATAAGCTTGCAGCAAAGAAGGAAAGAAAAGCGGCACGTGCTGAAGCGAAGGAAGCGGAACGAGATATTACAGTGGGCGAGATCGTAGATATGATGGAAGAACCGCAGGAGCAGGAGGGAGAAAAAGAAGCTGCTCCGGCCACGGAACCTGTGGTAGAGCAAATGATTGATACAACGGTTGACACAGAGACAGAAACTGTAGTAGAGGAAATATCTGAACCTGAGGAAAAGACGGCAGGCGAGGAGGAAGCAGCTAAGGAAGCTGAAGTTAAGGAAGAACTGGTTCATGGCGAGCCGGAAGAAGATGCAATCGGAGAAGAAGTGCTGGAGGAGACAGTGGCAGAAGCACCGACAGAGGAGGAAAGAATATCGGAATCTGTGATGGAAGAAGCTACGGATGTACAGCCGGAAGCAGAGCCAGAGGAAACCATGAAAGAGGAAACAGCGAAGACTGAGCATAGGGAATCGCGTTTCTCCAGAATAACAAAGATTATTTCTTCGCCAAAGAGAGAAGAAAAGCGTCACGAAAAAGCAAAAGATTTTCAGCCGATCAAGAAACGTGTGGATGAAGATGAAGATCTTGTAAATGGTGATGTGAATCCGTATACAGGTCATGAATATCAATCGAACAGTGTTCGGATGCATCCGAAGCGCATCGGTTATGTTCAGGTTTATGACCGTAAGGAACATAAATGGACAGATATGACGGAATGGGCATTCCTTGGATTTGAAGAGCGTAAAAAAGCAACGCTTGGCAAGGATTATGAACCGCCAATCTATCTGGATTAATGACAGAGGGCTGTTATGGAGTGGGAAAAGCTTTTATCAGCAAAGAGGGACCGGCAGAGTGTACATCGTGCCGGTTCTGTTAAATCTACAGATTTGCGCAGTGAATTTGAGAAGGATTATCATCGAATCATAGGAAGTGCGTCGTTCAGACGGCTTCAGGACAAAACGCAGGTATTTCCTTTGGATAAAAGTGATTTTATTAGAACGCGTCTGACTCATTCACTGGAAGTATCATCATTTGCCAAGTCTTTGGGACAGAATATCGGTGAAAATATACTGACGTATGGCCTGGATCCGGGATTTAGTCCGAGAATGAAAGAGGATATCTGTAGTATTCTTCAATGTGCAGGCCTGATTCATGATATAGGAAATCCGCCATTCGGGCATTTCGGGGAGCTTGCTATTCGGGAATGGTTTGCAGAGAATCTGGGAAAACTGGAATTTTGCGGGCAAAAGGCAGAAGAACTGTTAGAACCGCAGATGCGAGAAGATTTATATCATTTTGAAGGAAATGCGCAGGCACTGAGGCTTGTGACTAAGCTGCATTATCTCGTGGATGAACGGGGAATGAATCTGACATATGCGCTTTTGGGGAGTATAATCAAATATCCGGTTTCTTCGCTGGAAATCAGGCCGGAGAGCGGGAATATTAAGGATAAAAAGTTAGGATATTATTATGCAGACCGAGATATTTTCTATGATGTACAGGAAACGACCGGGACCAATGGATGTCGGCATCCGCTGACGTTTATTCTTGAGGCTGCTGATGATATTGCATACAAAACGGCCGATATCGAAGATTCATTTATTAAAGGATTTATTTCGTTCCATAAGCTGAGAGAAGAACTGGAAAATCTTAATACGGAGACAGGAGAAACTGGAGGTCCGTTTGATGCGTTGTATGAACTTGACAAATTCTATATGAGGGGAAAAGAGCGCGGAGAACGGAAACCAGAGGAGTATGCGGTCAAGAACTGGATTGTTCGTGTACAAGGTTTCATGATTACTTGTGCAACCGATGGGTTTACATCGAATTATGAAGCGATCATGGATGGAAGATATGAACATGATCTTTTTTATGGGACGTATGGAGAAAAACTGATGGATCTGCTTGGAAGTCTGGCATTTCGCGAGGTGTTTACTTCGGCGCAGATTTATAAAATGGAAATGAAAGAGTCGGTTATGCTGAATTTTTTGATGGATAAGTTTTCGGCAGCTGTCATGAAATTTGATAACCCTTATGAGAAACCGGGAACAATCGATAAAAGGATTATTTCTTTTATATCAGATAATTATAAAAGTGCATATTATTTTCACAGTAAAGGAAAAAGTGAATCGGAAAAGCTGTATCTCCGTCTCCTGCTTGTGACGGATTATATTTGTGGAATGACGGACAGTTATGCAAAACGTCTGTATCAAGAACTCACAGCGATTTTTTAGTCATGATTTCGGATTATTCTGAATAAGTTAGAGTAGGTATGTTTTTTGAAGGAGTGCACTCTTGCTATGAAGAAATTTATCCGGTATCTGTATGAATATCAAAATGGGAAACGAATCAGAAATGTAGGATTTGTGCGGACAGAAGAATCTGATGATTCGGCAGTGATCCAGATTTACGGACAGGGATTTCCGGTGTCGGACGGACAGACACTGGAAATCTTCCTTTTTTATCTGATGGGAAATCAGACAGTGGGAATTTATATGGGCGAAATCCCGGGAACAAGATCTGCTTTTGGGTATCGACTTGCGTATTCTGCGGAAGACGCAGGTGGTATTGATTTTTTCAACAAGATTGAAGGAATGATTCTCCGGAAGAAAAGAAACGAGGAAGAAGAATGGTATGCGGCTGTTTGGAATGAACGACGGGTTGATGTTGAAAATATGATAAGACGGGAGGAAATATTGCGGCGGGAGACGAAAGAGGAAACGAAGCAGTCGGAGAAAGAAGAATTGCCGGAAGATGTGGAGCTTTCAAAGAAAGAGGACATTCCGGAGAATCCGGAAAGCTCCGGGGAGAAAGTGCCAGCGGATACGGAGGCTCCGGAGGAAGAAGAACTGACGGAAAATGTGGAACAATCAGAGCCTGTCGAGAAGCTGGAAGATGATAGGGAGTCCTTGACGGAAGAAGTAACAGAAAAGGAAGAAGGATACAGGGAACAGATTTTCAAAATCAGCAGACAGGACCTCGCCCAGCTTCCACGCAGGGAGTGGCGTCTGGCAAACAATCATTTCCTGCTTCACGGATATCACAACTATCATCATCTGGTTTCATTTCGGAAAGATGGGAGATGCTGGCTCGGAGTTCCGGGGATTTATCATCCCAGAGAGGAATGCGCAGCCGGTGCATTTGGATTTCGGCAGTTTATGAAGCCGGAAAAAGGAGAAATGGAATGGACAGAAGGAGAACGCAGTCAGTCGGAAGATTTTGGGTATTGGTGTCGTGAAATCAGTAATGTGATAAAAAAAACGAGGAGAGAAGAGGATGAAGAGACAGCTCACTGAGGATGAAAAGTATATGAGGGAAGCAATCAGGCAGGCAAAAAAGGCATGGAAAATTGAGGAAGTACCAATTGGCTGTGTGATTGTTTATGAAGGAAAGATTATTGGACGTGGATATAACAGGCGTACCACAGATAAAAATCCGCTTGCACATGCAGAAATTCTTGCCATCAAAAAAGCTAGTAGGAAAATGGGGGACTGGAGATTGGAAGACTGCACCTTATATGTGACGTTGGAACCATGTCAGATGTGTGCAGGAGCAATCGTACAGGCACGTATGAAACGAGTCGTGGTTGGATGCATGAATCCGAAAGCAGGATGCGCCGGGTCGATACTGAATCTTCTTCAGGTTGCAAAGTTCAATCATCAGGTGGAGCTGGAAACCGGCGTACTGGAGGAGGAATGTTCTCTGATGATGAAAGGATTTTTTAAAGAGCTCCGCGAAAAGCAAAAACGAAAAAAGGAACTGGAAAAAGAAAATCTCTGATTGGAAATTGAGGACTCCAATCAGAGATTTTAATGTCTTTATTTTTTACAGTTTTTCATTGTTGAGAGTCATATTCTTGTACTCTGCAACAGAACGGTCAAATCCTTTGATATGGTTATAAAGCCAGTCAACGACATTCTTCTGAACCTGCGCAACGAAAGCCTCGGACGGACCTTCCTCTTCCTCGAGCATAGCGTGAAGTTCGGAAACGACCTGACGGAGTTCTTCATGTTTCTGCTTATGTTCAGCAATTCCCGGGTATCCGATCTCTTCCTGAAGTTTTTCTTCAGCTGAAAAATGGAAATCAGTGTAGTCTGCAAGGTAACCCAGTGTCTGGATTGCAGTTACTTTACCGGAGCTCTGCTCACAGCTCTTCAATAAGTCATTAATTTTGTCAATCAGCTCTTTATGCTGAGAGTCGATCATCTCATTACCAGTTACTAAAGTTTCATCAAATTCTGCGTACATCGCAATCTCCTCCTTGATTTACATCGGCATTTCAGAAAAATAATATCTGAAGTCGCTTCATATTATATAGAATAAGCGTAGTTGATTATCGGGGGAAAGTCAAGTGATACTAATAAGAAAACGAGATTATTTTTCGTGCGCTGTGCGTCGAACAATTTCCCCCCAAACGGTACTCCGGCTGTAAACTCAACCCAGGCTACCTTACGGCACCCAGAAGCATCTGCTTAGTGCTGCTTCGTTCCCGACCTGACACGGTTCACAGAGATCCGCCGCGTAAGACCCAGATATCAACGCCACGAACCGGAGGCAGCTTTGACAAGAAAAGCCCTCGGCACAGCATCACCCCTACTATAGCGGATTGTAGGTACAGGGTACCGCTAACACCCCGGCTGCACGGAATATAATTGTAACTTGTTTTCGCCAAAATGTCAACGGCTATGCTTTCATTTTATAAATATTTGCCTGCAATTTCTTTGAAGCGTTCCGGATTCTTTGCATACCAGTCATCATACAGCATACCGGAAGCGGAGATCTCTTCTCCAAGGTCTTTGAAAAATGCAGGGATATCGGTTTCCAGTATCGTTCCGAGCTGTTCGCCAAAACGTTCATGATTCTCTTCATCTTCTCCGTTGACCGTCATCACAAATGCAGAGACCGGTTTCCCGTCTACTTTCTTCATACCGCCGCGGAAGCCGATTTTGCCGATTTGGTGAGTTCCGCAGGAAGATGGACAGCCGGAAATGTGAATCTGAGGAAGAACACCGTCAGCAAAATCCCATTTTCTGGATTCGTTTACCAGAGTGGCAAGGAGAGCCTGAGAGTCACGGACACCTACCTGGCAAATAGAAGCGCCGATACATGCAACGGAAGACTCGAATACGGTTCCGGCACTGTCGGATGTGATCTCCAGAATTCTCTCAGCTTCCTTTCCGGTACAGTTTATGATATATGCGCCTTCGTCCGGAGTGAGGCGAAGCTCAACACCATCCATGTCACAGATTGCTTCATAAAGGTCAACCAGTTTTTCTGGAGAAGGGCATCCGCCGATTGGATGATACTTGACAGCGTATAAACCATTTTGCTTTTGAGCAATAATTCGGGGAGAAACCACTTCAGAACCATCGCTGCATTTTGGAGAAACGCTATCGGAGATATGAAGAGTCAGATCCGGACACTCTGCTTTTGCATCTTCTAGTTTCTTCAAATATTCTTCCGGCAGTTTGTCACCAAGCACATCCTGCATATAACGGGTTCTTGCTTTGGCACGATTCTCATAATTTCCATATGTGGTGAATAAACGAACCATTGCTTCAATATAATAGAGAATCTGGTCGGGACGGATTTTTTCAGCTACTGGAACCCCCATTTTAGGGTTGTTGCCCAGTCCACCTGCGCAGTACACGTCAAAGGTGCCGTCTTCTCTTGCGCAGAAACCAAGATCGCGGAATGTTGCGTGCGTCTGATTGGCAGGAGAATTTGAGAAACATACTTTTAATTTGCGGGGGAGTTTGACTGTTTTGATCAGCCGCATCAAGTAATCGGCAGCTGCATTGGCATATGGCATCACATCAAAATATTCGCCCTTTTCCACGCCACTCAGCGGAGAGACCATAACATTTCTTGGAAAATCACCGCCGCCTCCACGGGTCACGATGCCGGCGTCAAGCGCTGAAACGGACAGCTCACAGACTGTATCCGCGTTCAGATTGTGAAACTGGATGGTCTGACAGGTGGTAAAATGTACTTTGTCTATATGATATTTTCGGATTGCATCTGCAATAAATCCGAGCTTTTCTTTTGTGACACGTCCTCCAGATAGACGCAGACGAAGCATGCTGGATTTCCCGCCGCGCTGTGCATAGCTGCCGAATCCTCCGGAAAACCCCTTATATTCAGGAACTGTTACTTCGCCTGCATAAAATTTCCTTGTGACTGCTTCAAATTCTTCATAATCTTTTTGCCATTTGGTTGTCTGCATAGTTATACTCCTTTGATAAAGAATTTAAGATATCTATATAATAGCCAGTTTATATAAAAAAATCAATTTACTTTCAATATTTTACAAATGACTCGATTTGCTATATAGTGATGAGTAACAGCTAGTGGTAAGCGAGGAGGCAGAGTATGAAAGTTTTGTTAACTGCTATAAATGCAAAATATATACATTCTAATCTTGCTGTTTATAGTCTGAAAGCGTATGCCGAGGAGAAGATGCAAGGTACGGAGAAAGAGAATGATGTCAGGATAGAAATTGCGGAATATACGATCAATCAGCAGACGGATGAGATATTAATGGATATTTATAAAAGAAAGCCGGATATGCTATGCTTGTCATGTTATATTTGGAATTTGATCTATGTTGAAGAGATTGTGCGCGAAATACGCAAAATTTTGCCGGATGTGATCCTGTGGCTGGGGGGCCCGGAGGTATCTTATGATGCGGCAGATGTGTTGAGACGGCTCCCGGAAGTGGATGGTGTGATGATGGGGGAAGGCGAGAAGACTTTTGCAGAGCTTCTGATGCATTATAATAAAAGCAGTCGGAATCAGACAAAAGAACTGGCCGAGATTCCGGGAATCACTTATCGGCGGTTCTCAGATGTAATTCAGACGGAAGAGATAGGCGAAAATGAATGGCGGCCGGTAATGAATCTGAGTGATGTTCCGTTTGTATATCATAATATGAAAGATTTTGAAAACAAGATCATATACTACGAATCCAGCAGGGGATGTCCGTTTTCATGCAGTTACTGTCTGTCATCGGTGGATAAGTGCCTGAGATTTCGCAATTTAGAACTGGTAAAAAAGGAGCTGCAATTTTTGATTGATCATAAAGTGCCGCAAGTGAAATTTGTTGACAGGACATTCAATTGTAGTCATAACCATGCGATGACGATCTGGAGCTATATCATGGATCATGATAATGGCATTACGAATTTTCATTTTGAAGTTTCTGCGGATCTTCTGAATGAAGAGGAACTGGAACTGATGAGCCGGATGCGCCCGGGACTGATTCAGCTGGAAATTGGGGTACAGTCTACAAATCTTGAGACGATCCGTGAAATACACCGTACAATGCGTTTTGGAGAAGTGGCGCGGATCGTGAAGAGAATTCATTCATTTGGAAATATTCACCAGCACCTGGATCTGATTGCCGGGCTTCCGTTTGAAGACTATGAAAGTTTTGAAAGATCGTTTAATGATGTTTATGCTCTGCAGCCGGAGCAGCTTCAGCTGGGATTTTTAAAAGTGCTGAAAGGATCCTATATGGAAGAACATAAAGAAGAATATGAACTGGCTGCGAAAAGTCTTCCGCCTTATGAAGTGCTGTACACAAAGTGGCTGCCCTATGATGATATACTACGACTTAAAGGAATTGAAGAGATGGTTGAAATGTATTATAACAGCAGACAGTTTTGCCATAGTTTACCGTATATCATCCGTTTATATGAAAGCCCATTTGCTTTTTTTGAGGATCTGAGCCGCTTTTATGAAGAAAGAGGAATGAATCATGTGAGCCATTCCAGAGTAACTCGTTATGAGATACTTCTGGATTTTACAGAAGAACGGGATCCCGAACATACGGAGGAATATCGACAGTTGATGACGTTGGATTACTTCCTTCGGGAAAATGCGAAAAACCGGCCGGAATTTGCAGGAGAAGAACGAATTTCAAAAGAAGAGGAAAAGGAATTCTATGATCAGGAAGCAAAGAAACACCGGTATCTGGCTGGATATGAGGATTACGACAGAAGGCAACTGCGAAAAATGACACATCTCGAAGCGTTTTCCTTTGATGTGCTTGGAAATATGAGTTCCAGACGGGTGATTCTGTTGTTTGACTATCAGAACAGGAGTCCGCTGAATCATGAGGCAGCGATTCATACGATCTGTGAAGAGGTCTATGAAAAAAGCGAGGCTTGTGTATTGCAAAAATGAGGCAAAGAGTATAAAATGTAAAGAAATATGCATGTAGAGGTGAAAACAATGTTCAATCGTAAAAAGACACAGAGAGCAGCAGCAGTGATCATCCTCGTAGTCATTGCGGCGATGGTGGTTACGATGGTACTGCCGTATTTGATTTAGGAGCGGTAAAACAAGAAGTGCAGCAAAGAGGGGAAACTGGCAATGCCGAAGCGTAAAAGAAAACCGCATTTGAGCAAAAAAGCGAGAAGAAGGAAAAAACAGAGAATCGCCTATCTAAGCGGTTTGTTTTTGCTGTGTATTTTGCTGGTTTGCGGTATCTCTTATGGTTTGCTTTATCGTTATGTGAATAAAACAGAGGAAGATAAAATCAGTAATCATATCTATATAGGGAAAGTAGAACTGTCTGGTATGACAAAAGAGCAGGCAAAAGATGCTGTAGAGAAAAAGATGGCGGAATACAGACAGCTCAAAGTAACTCTCAAAGTTGGAGAACAGACCGCTAAGACAACACTTGGTGATCTGGGAATTGAAATGAAAGATGTGGATAAGCTGATAGAAGAGGCAGTCTCTTATGGGAAAGAGGGATCAGTCTGGAAGCGTTTCCGGCAGATCCGGAAGCTGGGAAAAAATGAACTGGTGCTTGACGACACGTATCAGCTGGATGGAGAGAGTGCAAAATCAGTTTTAACTGAAAAGGCGCTTCCTATGGAGACGCGTGCTGTGGATGCTACGATTACTCATAAAGGTTCCGGATTTGAGATTACGGATGAGGCGGCGGGAAATAAGATTAAAATCGAAGAATCTCTGGCGAATCTTGAAAAATATTTAAATGAAAAATGGAAATATAAAGAAATTACGCTGGAACTGGTTCAGGAATCGGAAGCACCCTCGGTGACAAGAGCAGATCTGGAATCAATCCGGGATGAACTGGGGTCTTATTCCACACAAGCCGGATACGGTGACCGGGTGAAAAATATCCGAAGAGCAGCAGAGCTTCTCAATGGAACACTTTTGATGCCGGGCGAAGAACTCTCGGTAGAACAGACCTTGGCACCGTATACAGAAGAGAATGGATATGTGGCCGGCAGCGCTTATGAGAACGGGCAGGTCGTTCAAAATATCGGAGGAGGTCTCTGTCAGGTATCTACGACGCTGTATAACGCGGTTCTTTATTCGGAACTGGAAGTTACTGAGCGATGTGCACATTCTATGATCGTCAATTATGTGGAGCCATCGAGGGATGCGGCAATTGCAGAAGGTGTGAAAGATTTTAAATTTAAAAATAATTATGATACCCCGATCCTGATTGAGGGATACGTTGACAGTAATAATAAGGTCTGGTTCTATATTTACGGAAAAGATACCAGGGCCGAAGGCCATTCAGTAGAATTTGAAAGTGAAACACTCGAGCGCACAGAATATTCGAAGAAATATGTAGAAGATCCGGATAGTGCGATCGGTTCGATGGAAGAAGAGGGAACAGCAATCAATGGACGTACGGCAAGGCTTTGGAAAGTTGTTTATGAGAATGGACAGGAGGTCAGTCGCGACGTTATTAATAACAGTACATATAAAGCTTCGGAAGTAACAGTGAAAGTCGGAACGGCTTCGGGAAGTGCAGAAGCATCCAAGCTGATAAGAACTGCAATTCAGAGTCAGAATGAAGATAAGATCCGGGTAGCTGTAAGTGAGGCAAGAACACTTCAGAGTGGTTCCGGGGAAGGAGAATAGCGGATGAAACCGGGAAAGATATCGCAGACCGTATACAGACGGTCCGTCTTGAAACAATTGAATACAGACGTACATGCGGCATTTTTTCCGCCGGCTAAGGAGGAGTGCTGTTATGGGATTAAGGCTGATCCGGGTGAGATGATTCTTTCATCTGGCGTTTCTCTCTATGGCAATGAAAAAGATTTGTGTGTGTTTGCCATAGCACAGGTATGTAATGCGCTTGCGACAAGAGGAGCATCACCGAAAGGAGTCAGCATTCAGATCATGTTGCCTGAATTTGCGTATGAATCCAGATTGAAAGCGATGATGCAGACATCTTCGGAAGCTGCAAAAGAATATGGCATAGAGATTCTTGCGGCAGACGTACAGAATGTTCCTGGAATACAGACGACGATCGTGAACGTGACGGCAGTGGGAACGACAAAGAGAATACTGCAGAGCTGCAAGGCGCCTGCAGGGCAGGATATTGTGCAGATCAAGTGGATCGGTCTGGAGGGAACGTTAAGAATATTAAAGGCCAGACAGGAAAGTCTTGCTAAGCATTTTCCATCTGCGTTTTTGAAACAGACTGCGTCTTATGAAAAAGAGCTCATTTCGCTCAAAGAAATGAAAGCTGCTGATGCCATAGGCGTATCTGCCATGCATCAGATTGGAGACGGTGGAATCCTTGCGGCACTCTGGGAACTGGCAGAAGGAGCGGATATCGGTCTTTCTGTAGACATGAGGAGGATTCCCGTAAAACAGGAAACAATCGAAGTGTGTGAATATTTTCATCTCAATCCTTATCAGCTTACCAGTACGGGAAGTATCCTGGTAATTACGCCGAAAGGGGAAGAGTTGGCAGATACGCTTACAAGGGAAGGAATGGCGGCAGCCGTGATCGGACATACGACGGCGGGCCGTGAAAGAATCATCCTGAACCAGGGAGAAATACGGTATATTGATCGCCCTGCACCGGATGAATTGACGAAGATTTTAATTTAGACGGGATCGACATGACCCGTTATCGGATATTCTGGAGGATAGAATCATGGAAAATAAAGAAACAAGAAGAGCAATTCTGAATTATATTGAGCGTAATAGCAAAGCGAACCTTGGCGAACTTGCTATTATGCTGGGAACGGATGAAGTAACGGTAGCAAATGAGATTGCCGCTATGGAGAAGGAAAAGATCATTTGTGGATATCATACGATTATTGACTGGGATAAAGCAGGTTCAGATATGATTACGGCATTGATTGAAGTAAGAGTGACCCCGCAGAGAGATCAGGGCTTTGATAAAATTGCTGAGAGAATTTACAATTTTCCGGAAGTGACTGCTGTGTACCTGATTTCAGGCGGTTATGATCTGATGGTCATTCTGGAAGGATGGACATTGAAAGGGGTATCTCAGTTTGTGTCTGAGAAACTGGCGCCGATCGAATCAATTATTGGAACATCTACATATTTTATCTTGAAGAAATATAAAGACCATGGAACCATCATGGTACCGCAGAAGAAGGAAGAAAGGATGTTGGTGACACCGTAATGAGAAATCCATTATCACAGAAAGTAGTACAATTAGAACCATCAGGGATTCGTAAGTTTTTTGATATTGTAAATGAAATGAAGGATGCGATTTCACTGGGCGTTGGAGAACCGGATTTTGATACGCCATGGAGAATCCGTGAAGAAGGAATCTATTCGTTGGAAAGAGGACGTACATTTTATACATCGAATGCAGGGCTTAAGGAACTGAAGATCGAGATTGCAAATTATCTGAAAGACAGGGTAAATGTAGAATATGATCCTTATCACGAAGTCCTCGTGACTGTAGGAGGCAGTGAAGCGATTGATATGATGTTTCGTGCTATGCTGGATCCGGGAGATGAAGTGTTGATACCGCAGCCGAGTTATGTGTCCTATCTTCCGTGTGCATTTATGGCAGACGGAGTGCCGGTTGTAATTCCCCTGAAGAACGAGAATCAGTTTAAACTGACGGCAGAAGAACTGGAAGCGGCGATTACACCGAAGAGCAAGATTCTGGTCATGCCGTTCCCGAATAATCCCACGGGAGCAATTATGACTTCCGAGGATCTGAAGCCGATTATGGATGTGGTGATCAAGCATGATCTGTTTGTGCTCTCGGATGAAATCTACTCTGAATTAAGTTATATGGGAGATCATGTTTCCATTGCAAGTTTTCCGGGAATGAAAGAAAGAACGATTCTGGTTAACGGCTTTTCAAAGGGGTTTGCCATGACCGGATGGAGATTGGGGTATGCCTGCGGACCGGCAGAAATCATTGCACAAATGACAAAGATTCATCAGTATGCAATTATGTGCGCACCGACAAACAGTCAGTATGCAGCAGTGGAAGCGCTCAGAAACTGCCGCGGAGAAGTGGCTAAGATGCGCGAAGCTTATAATCAGAGAAGACGTTTTCTGGTTCATGAATTGAGAAGAATGGGATTGGAATGTTTTGAACCATACGGTGCTTTTTATATTTTCCCAAGTATCAAGGAATTTGGAATGACTTCGGAAGAATTCGCCACAAGATTCCTTGAAGAGGAGAAGGTGGCGGTCGTTCCGGGCAACGCTTTCGGAGCCAGCGGAGAAGGATTCGTGAGAATTTCTTATGCATATTCTCTGGAAGATCTGAAAGAAGCGCTTGGACGTCTGGAACGGTTTATTACAAGGCTGCGTACACAGAAAATAAAAGAAGTCTAACTTTTATGACAGAGGAGAACTGGGATGCTGAATATTGTATTGTTTGAACCGGAGATACCTGCGAATACAGGCAATATTGGCCGCACCTGTGTTGCGACGAACACCAGGCTGCATCTGATAGAACCACTTGGCTTTAGGCTGGATGAGAAAAGCCTGAAGCGTGCGGGAATGGATTACTGGAAGGATCTGGATGTTACCACATATATCGATTACCAGGATTTTATGGAGAGGAATCCGGGAGTGAAGATTTACATGGCGACCACGAAATCTCCGAATTTATATACGGACGTGCATTATGAGCCTGACTGCTACATTATGTTCGGAAAAGAAAGCGCCGGAATTCCTGAGGAGATTCTGATTCATCATAAAGAGGATTCGATACGGATCCCGATGGTAGGAGACATTCGTTCATTGAATCTGGGAAATTCTGTCGCGATTGTATTGTATGAGGCGTTGAGACAGAACGGATTTGCGGGGATGAATACAGAGGGACATCTTCACAGACTGGAATGGGATGTATAAGAAGAAAGGTTTTGCATCGTAAAATAACAGTCGGGAAACAGATAAGAACTTGTCTGTTCCCCGACTGTTTTAATGTGTTGAAAAATCTTATCCTTACTGCTCAGGATTACTTTTGCGAGTCGGAATGTAGAAATCAGGATGTTCACCCAGCCATGTGGTCTGAGGCATACAGGTCATGATCCACATATCTTCTTCGGAAATAGAAAAATCAAAGATATCCATATTACTCTTCATATGTGCTTCGGTGGAAGCTTTTGGAATCGGAATGATGCCTTTTTGAAGAAGAAAACGGAGGTTGATCTGAGGAATACTTTTTTGATATTTTTTAGCGAGCTTCGCAAGAAGTGCATTCCCGGCTAAAGCATTTTCGCGGCCTCGTCCGAGCGGGCTCCAAGCCATCGGACGGATATCGTGGGCGAGTAAGTAGCTGACGGCTGCTTCCTGAGAATACCCGGGATGAAGTTCCAACTGGTCGACCACCGGTTTTATTTTGCATCCGGAAAGTAGATTGTCCAGGTGATGCGGAAGGAAATTGCTGCACCCAAGACTCCTGATTTTACCCTCTGCATGCAGATCTTCCAGCGCCCGCCAGGTTTCCAGGTCCAATTCTTTCCAGTTTTCATTTTCGTCGCCGGTCTGGCGTGGCCAATGGATCAGGTAAAGATCCAGATAATCCATCTGAAGACGATCCAGCGTTGCTTCAAATGCCCTTTTGGCATTTTCATAGCCCATTTCATCGATCCATAATTTGCTTTCAATAAAAAATTCTTCACGTGGAATACCACTTTCTTTGATAGCCTGACCGAGCACTCTTTCTGTCTCATAGATGGAGGCCGTGTCAAAGAAACGGTATCCGGTTCGGATGGCAGTGCGGATGATTTCCAGATTGTCTCCGTCTTTCTCATTGTAAGTTCCGAAGCCGAAGCAGGGGAGTGATGTACCGTTGTTTAACGTATAACAGTCATTAATTGAATTCATATGCAACCTCTTTTCAAAAAAATCTGATTTTATTTTAAATGTAAGACAGAAAAAATGCAAGTTTTATTATGTACGCAAAAAAGAACAATTATTTGCTATCTTTCTATGATTTTACCAAAATACATCCCTTGTTTCGGACAACATTTTTTAAAAAATGTATAAAAAAAATTAAGCTTTAGAATTAAATTGCTAGACATCGGACACGAAAACAGATATAATAGGATACAGAGAAATTTCAGAAAGTGGGGAATCGGTATGAATTATAAACAAAGTGTGTTCCGTACTTTAGCCTTAATTTCACAGGTGGGTATAAGTATACTGGTCCCTATTTTGTTGTGCACGTTTCTCGGAGCATGGCTGGAGGAGAGAATATCTTTTCCGGTTTTTATCCCATTAATTATTGTTGGTGTGCTGGCGGGGGGAAGAAATGCATATTATTTAGTCAGGCATGCAAATGAAGATCCGGAAGACAGAAAAGAGTAGGATTGGCAGGAAGAAGGGAACGGGTATGGAGAGATCAGATGAGAGAGTGTTGAAAGACATGATCATGACCATGGTCATATACGGAATTATAGCACAGATTATCTGTCTGTTTATACCGGGAGATCATCTGAGGATGGCGGCAGGGCTCTGGATCGGAGTCGCGACCGGAATCGGGATGGCAATCCATATGAAGCAGTCTTTGGATGAGGCATTGTATCTTGACGAGAAGGGCGCCTCAAAGTACATGCAGAAAGCGTATGCGAAAAGGTATATTGCAGTGATCATTCTGTTTATAGGAGCCACTTACTTTAACCTTGTTAATATATTAACGCTTATTGCAGGAGTAATGGGATTAAAAGTTGCAGCATATTCGCAGCCGATTATGCACAAACTTTTTCAAAAGCTTAAAAAATCTTAAGTAAAGGAGGTTAAAAATGTGGGGAATAGCTTAGGGATACTGGCGGCGAAAGAACCGGATTTCCAAATCCACGGTCTCGTCAAGTTCGAACTGTTTGGACAAGAGCTTTGGCTAACCACCACCCATGTCAGTATCTTGATCGTTATTGCGTTAATGCTGATATTTGCGCTGGTTGTCCGTTCTAAGCTAAGTAATGCGGAAGGCAAGCCGGGAGCGTTACAGAATGTTGCGGAGTTTATTGTTGAAATGCTCGACAATATGACATACGGCAGCATGGGCAAGGAACTGGGAACAAAGTACCGGAATTACATTGGAGTGCTGTTCCTGTTCCTGATCGTATCGAATATTTCCGGACTTTTAGGACTCAGGCCGCCAACGGCAGATTATGGCGTTACATTGCCGCTTGGTCTTATCAGTTTTACTTTGATTCAGTACAACAATATCAAGTACAACAAAGCCGGAGCATTTACGAGTTTGTTCCAACCGTTGCCACTCTTGTTCCCGATTAATCTGATCGGTGAGATCGCAGTGCCGATTTCGCTTTCACTGCGTTTGTTTGGTAACGTGCTTTCCGGAACGGTTATCATGGGACTCTTATATGGACTGTTATATAAGATTACATGGGGCTGGCCGGGAATTTTACACGTATACTTTGACCTGTTCTCAGGTTGTATTCAGGCATACGTGTTTGCAATGCTGACAATGGTATTTATTAAAGACAAGGTACCCGATTAGCAGATGCTGAAAAAAATTCAAATCCAGAAAGAGATTAAGACAAAAAGAAAACAGGAGGAAGATTATTATGAATATTTCTAATGAAGGTTTAATTTTAGCGTGTTCAGCAATTGGAGCAGGTCTTGCGATGATCGCAGGTATCGGACCTGGAGTTGGACAAGGTATCGCTGCCGGACATGGTGCATCAGCAGTAGGACGTAATCCGGGAGCAAAATCTGACGTAACATCTACCATGCTTTTAGGACAGGCCGTAGCAGAGACAACCGGTCTTTATGGTCTGGTTATCGCATTGATTCTCTTATTCGCTAACCCACTGCTTGGAAAACTGTAAAAAGAGTGGTTATGCCTTGACAAAATAAGAGAAAGGAGGCCAGGCTTTGGAGCGTTTATTTAACTTGGATGCGCAGCTTCTTTTTGATGCAGCCGTAATGGCCTGCAGTATGTTTGTACTGTTCACATTGCTCTCTTATCTGTTATTCGATCCGGTTCGTAAGGTTCTGGAAGATCGTCGGAAGAGAGTTGCAGCGGAGCAGGAAACTGCAAAGAAAGAAAAAGAAGAAGCTATCGTATATAAAGAAGAATATGAGCAGAAATTAAAAGAAGTCGATAAAGAAGCTCAAGAAATCCTGAGTGAAGCCCGCAAGAAAGCGATGAAAAACGAAGCAAAGATCATCGCTGAGGCGAAGGAAGAGGCGGCTCGCATTATTGAACGCGCGAATGTTGAAATTGAACTGGAGAAGAAACGTGCTCTGGATGATATGAAGCAGGAGATGATCTCGATCGCGTCTATGATGGCTGGAAAGGTTGTTGCAGCTTCCATTGACACTAGTGTTCAGGATAGTCTGATTGATGAGACATTAAAAGAAATGGGTGAACAGACATGGCTAAGTTAGTATCAAAGGTTTACGGCGACGCCCTGTTTGAAGCTGCCCGTGAAGCCGGACGTATGGATGATATGTATGAGGAGGTTTTGGAACTTCAGAAGCTTCTTCAGGCAAACGAAGAACTCCAGAAGATGATGGAGAATCCGAAAGTCATACGTGAGGATAAGGAAAATGTCATTGAAACCGTCTTCCGCGGTCGGATTTCCGATGAGATCGTGGAATTGATGAAACTGATGATTGCCAAAGGGCGTTACAGTAACATTGAATCCGTGTTCGATTATTTTATCGGACTGGTAAAAGAAGAAAAGAAAATCGGAATTGCCTATGTGACAACAGCGGTAGAGCTGACAGATGGGCAGAAGGATGAGATAGTCAGACGGCTGCTTGAAACAACAAGATATGAATCATTTGAAATGAATTATGCGGTTGATGCATCATTGATCGGCGGAATGGTTATTCGTATCGGTGACCGTGTTGTGGATTCAAGTATCAAGACAAAGCTGTACGAGCTGTCAAAGAGCCTGAGAAAGATACAGGTTTGATTTATCCTTGAAAATTTAGAGAAAGAAGGTGGATTCGCTCCATGAACTTAAGACCAGAAGAGATTAGTTCTGTGATTAAAGAACAGATTCAGAGATACGCGTCTGAGCTTAATGTTTCTGACGTGGGAACCGTTATTCAGGTAGCGGATGGTATTGCGCGTGTCCACGGCCTTGAAAATGCGATGCAGGGAGAACTTCTGGAGTTCCCTTCTGAAGTATATGGTATGGTGCTGAACCTGGAGGAAGACAACGTTGGTGCCGTTCTTCTGGGAGATCACAAGAACATTAATGAAGGGGATACCGTTAAGACGACCGGACGAGTTGTTGAGGTTCCGGTAGGCGACTGCATGCTGGGTCGTGTAGTAAATGCACTTGGACAGCCAATTGATGGCAAAGGACCGATTCAGGCGGAGAATTACCGTCAGATCGAACGAGTAGCACCGGGTGTTATTACCCGTAAATCAGTAGATACCCCTCTGCAGACCGGTATCAAAGCGATCGACTCCATGATTCCGATCGGACGTGGACAGCGTGAGCTTATCATCGGTGACAGACAGACCGGTAAGACTGCCATTGCGATTGATACGATTATCAATCAGAAAGGGCAGGGAGTAAAATGTATCTATGTAGCAATCGGACAGAAGGCTTCTACCGTTGCTAACATTGTAAAGACACTGGAGAGCTATGGCGCTATGGATTACACCACCGTAGTAGCTGCGACAGCAAGTGAACTGGCACCTCTGCAGTACATTGCACCATATTCAGGATGTGCAATGGGTGAAGAATGGATGGAGAAGGGCGAAGATGTTCTGATCGTTTATGATGACTTGTCCAAACATGCAACTGCATACCGTACACTTTCCTTGCTGCTTCGTCGTCCGCCAGGACGTGAGGCTTATCCTGGAGACGTTTTCTATCTGCATTCAAGACTTCTGGAAAGAGCTGCGCGTCTTTCTGATGAACTTGGCGGAGGTTCTCTTACTGCACTTCCGATCATCGAGACTCAGGCAGGTGACGTATCAGCTTACATTCCGACCAACGTAATTTCAATTACAGATGGTCAGATCTATCTGGAAACAGAAGCTTTCAATGCCGGTTTCCGTCCGGCTATCAACGCGGGTCTTTCTGTATCACGAGTTGGTGGTTCCGCACAGATCAAGGCTATGAAGAAGATTGCAGGTACGATCCGTACAGACCTTGCTCAGTATCGTGAGCTGGCATCTTTCGCCCAGTTCGGTTCTGATCTTGACGCTGATACGGCAGAACGTCTTGCACAGGGCGAGCGTGTTCGTGAAATTCTGAAGCAGCCACAGTATCAGCCGATGCCGGTTGAATACCAGATTATTATCATTTACGCTGCTGTTAAGAAGCTGATTCTTGATATCCCGGTTGAGGATGTTCTTCGTTTTGAAAAGGGATTATTTGAATATATTGACACAAAATATCCGGAAATTCCAGAATCTATCAGAACAAAGAAAGTTATGACTGAGGAAGTAGAAGAGACACTGAAGAAGGCAATCAGCGAATTTAAAAAAGAATTCTAGGAAGAGGTGACAGATCATGGCATCTATGAGAGATATCAAGCGGCGTCGGACCAGTATCCAGAGTACGCAGCAGATTACAAAAGCCATGAAGCTTGTTTCTACCGCTAAATTACAGAAAGCAAGAAGCCGTGCCGAGGATTCGAAAGCATATTTTAATTGTATGTACCAGACAATGACCTCATTGCTTGCCAAAGCAGGCAATCTCGATCATCCGTATGTAAAATCAAATGGTTGCGAGAAAAAAGCGATCGTTGTAGTTACTTCTAACCGAGGTCTTGCCGGAGGGTACAATTCAAATATCGTAAGACTGATTACCGGCAGTGATTTTAAGAAAGAGGACGTTCGCATTTATGCGGTCGGAGGAAAGGGACTGGAACTGCTGAAGCACAGAGGGTACGAAGTGGTTGCCGATTATTCGGAGATCATTGAAGAACCGGTTTATGATGATGCGAAAGTAGTTGCAACCCGACTTCTTGACGATTTTGCCAAGGGCGAGATCGGAGAGATTTACCTTGCCTATACTTTCTTTAAAAATACGGTCAGCCATATACCGACTCTGATGAAAGTGCTTCCGGTTGAAGCACAGGAGGCAGAGGAAGGGGAAGAGGAAGCAAATGCAGTGGACAAGATTACTCCGATGAATTTCGAACCGGAGGAAGAGGAAGCTGTCCGGCTTCTTGTTCCAAAGTATATCAGCAGCATTCTGTATGGCGCTTTTATAGAAGCGGTTGCAAGTGAAAATGGTGCCCGTATGCAGGCAATGGATTCTGCTACAAGCAATGCAGAAGAAATGATTAATGATTTGGAATTGAAATATAACAGAGCACGTCAGGGTGCTATTACTCAGGAACTTACGGAGATTATTGCCGGTGCGGAAGCAATCGGTTAGTAATCAAGCAAGGGCCTTGTAAGTAAGGAGGAAAAAATGGCAGATAAGAATATAGGGAAGATCACCCAGGTTGTCGGTGCCGTACTTGACCTCAAGTTTTCAGAAGGAAAATTACCGGAAATCAACGAAGCGGTTGAAATTACGAGAAAAGACGGAAGAATCCTTGTGGTAGAAGTTGCACAGCATCTGGGTGACGACACAGTAAGATGTATTGCCATGGATTCAACGGACGGTCTGGTTCGCGGTATGGATGCCGTTGCAACCGGAGGACCGATTTCCGTACCAGTTGGCGAAGCAACACTTGGCCGTATCTTCAACGTACTTGGTAAGCCAATCGACGAAAAGCCTGCACCGGAAGATGTAGAGTATATGCCGATTCACAGAAAAGCTCCAAGTTTTGAAGAACAGGCAACAGAGACCGAGATGCTGGAGACCGGTATCAAAGTCGTTGACCTTCTTTGCCCATATCAGAAGGGTGGAAAGATCGGTCTGTTTGGAGGTGCCGGAGTAGGAAAAACGGTACTTATCCAGGAACTTATTACAAATATTGCAACAGAACATGGTGGCTATTCTGTATTTACAGGTGTAGGTGAACGTACCCGTGAGGGAAATGACTTATATGGTGAAATGACAGAATCCGGAGTTATTAAGAAAACGGCCATGGTATTCGGACAGATGAACGAACCGCCTGGAGCGCGTATGAGAGTAGGTCTTACCGGACTGACTCTTGCTGAATACTTCCGTGATAAAGGTGGAAAGGACGTACTTCTTTTCATCGACAATATTTTCCGTTTCACACAGGCAGGTTCTGAGGTATCTGCGTTGCTTGGACGTATGCCTTCAGCCGTAGGTTACCAGCCGACACTGCAGACAGAGATGGGGGCTCTTCAGGAGCGTATTACTTCAACAAAGAGTGGTTCTATCACATCCGTACAGGCTGTATATGTACCGGCCGATGACTTGACTGACCCGGCTCCGGCTACAACATTTGCCCATCTGGATGCGACGACCGTACTTTCACGTGCTATCGTAGAACTTGGTATTTATCCGGCTGTAGACCCGCTGGAGTCTACATCCCGTATTCTCGACCCGCATATTGTTGGCGAGGAACACTATAAAGTTGCCCGTGGTGTACAGGAGATTCTTCAGAAATACAAAGAACTGCAGGATATTATCGCAATTCTTGGTATGGATGAGCTTTCAGAAGAAGATAAGCTGGTTGTATCTCGTGCTCGTAAGATTCAGAGATTCCTGTCCCAGCCGTTCCATGTAGCTACGCAGTTCACCGGCCTGGAGGGACGTTATGTTCCGATCAGCGAGACGATTCAGGGCTTCAAGGAAATTCTGGAAGGAAAGCATGATGATATTCCGGAAGGATATTTCCTGAATGCAGGTAATATTGATGACGTGCTTGCCCGTGTGAAATAGGAGGGACGTCCTATGGCAGAAAAGTTTAAACTGAGTATCATTTCTCCGGACAGAGTGTTCACAGAAGGCGAAGCTGAATTCCTGGAATTCACAAGCACAGAAGGAGAGCTCGGTATCTATGCTCAGCATATACCGCTTACGACCATTCTGGAACCGTGTGTGATGAAAATTCACAATGAAGGGGAAGTGAAGAAAGCAGCAATTCTTGGAGGATTTGTAGAAATCCTGAAAGATAAGATTACCGTACTTGCTGAAGATGCCCAGTGGCCGGATGATATTGATGTAGCCCGTGCAAAAGCGGCAAAGAAACGCGCGGAAGATCGGCTTACTGCAAAACAGGAAGGAACAGATATGCTTCGTGCAGAAGCGGCACTGAAACGTGCAATTGCACGAATCAATACGGTGGATTAATAAGAATAAAAGGGAGCTTTTGGCTCCCTTTTGTTTTACGATTATTTAGCCTGATACGGAGGATCTGCAGGATAACCGCTCCCGATTTTTTGCATGGCACGTTGTACGGAATCTCTGGAATTTTTCCAGTCAGCATCTTGAAAACGATAATCAAATTTCTTTTGGAACCAGTCGATATCCTCCTGTATACGTTCCAGATTCTTTTCCATCTGAGGGAAGAGAATCGAACGCAGTTCTTCCTGCTTTTTATCATTTAAGTAAAGCGAGGAAGCGTCCAGCAGTTCCGCAAAATGTGTAAGACAAAACCCTTTGCTGCTCTTTACAAGCTCCATGAATTCAGGTTCCCCCTTTTTAAAAAGTTCAAAAAAAGTTGCCAGATAGCGGTCATGAGTCTGATGCATATAGTCACAGATATAACAAGAATGATTCTGCTTTTGGATCCATATGCTGACGTTATTGCTTCCGCTGACTGCGGAAGTGTTTTTGCGGAAACGATCAGCCAGATTTGGTTTGGCGGAAGAGGAATAGTTCTTCATTTCCTTTTTTAGTTCACCGGTGAGCTTTTTCAAATGAGTTTCCAGAATTAAAGCACTGCCAAGCCTGTTCCCATAAGAAAACATTTTTTGATAGTGTTCACGACAAAAACCGGCTTGATCGGTTGCAGCGCGAATATCATCGCGCATATAGGATGCGCCTGACCCAAGAACAAAATCGAGGGCATGTTGTTCGAGGTCTCTTTCAATGAAACAAAACGGGCATTCATCATTTGCACGAAATGCATCCATTAAGGGAATAGTGTATAATTGTTCTTTCATATGTAAATTCCTTTCAGTAAAATGAGATAAAGAGTTTATATAATATTTATTTTACTTTATTGGATATCGTTATACAATCATGTTATTATAAGATGATAAAAATAAATTGAAAAGTTAGATAGATGGAACGGAGGAATAGGATGAAATCGTTGGTTATTGCCGAGAAACCGTCTGTAGCCCGTGATATTGCACGGGTATTAAAGTGCAGTAAAAAGCTGAATGGAGCAATTGAAGGAAATAGGTATATTATAACCTGGGGGTTGGGACACCTGGTAACGCTGGCAGATCCGGAAGATTATAATGTGAAATATAAAGAATGGAAGATGGAACATCTTCCTATGATGCCCAATCCCTTTAAATTAGAAGTAATCGGACAGACCGGAAAACAATTTTCAGCAGTCAAGAACCAGATTCACCGAAAAGATGTAGAGGAAATTATTATCGCTACAGATGCAGGGAGAGAGGGAGAACTGGTGGCCCGTCTGATCCTTGAAAAAGCGGGGAGTAAGAAACCGATTAAACGTCTGTGGATATCCTCTGTTACAGACAAAGCGATTTCTGACGGATTTGCGCATCTGAAAAATGGGCATGACTATGATTCGCTGTATGATGCGGCAATGTGCCGGGCAGAAGCTGACTGGCTGGTCGGAATTAATGCTACGCGTGCGTTAACCTGTAAATATAATGCACAGCTTTCCTGTGGTCGTGTTCAGACACCGACACTGGCTATGATTGCAAAAAGAGAAGCACAGATTAAGGAATTTAAGCCGGTTCCATTCTATGGAATGACGGCAAAAACGGGCGGACTGACATTAACATGGCAGGATCAAAAATCAAAAAGTTACCGGTCATTTGATAAAGAGCGAATGGAGAAACTGGTGTCGCAGCTTAGAGGGGAAGAAGCTGTAGTGACTGCGATTAAAAAGACACCGAAGAAAACACCGGCTCCGCTATTGTATGACCTTACAGAGCTTCAGCGAGATGCAAATAAAAAATATGGTTTTTCTGCCAAGGAAACACTGAATATTATGCAGCGATTATACGAAAATCATAAGGTGCTTACTTATCCGAGAACAGATTCACGCTATCTGAGCAGCGATATTATACCGACTCTGAAAGACAGGCTGGCAGCATGTCAGACAGGCCCTTATCGGAAAATGGCTCTCATGGCATCCAAACAGACTCTGCCGGGAAAACCTGCGTTTGTAAATGACGCAAAGGTATCGGATCATCATGCCATTATTCCGACTGAGCAATCGGCACAGTTAAGTCATATGACAAATGAGGAATGGAAAATATATGATCTGGTAGTAAGAAGGTTTATGGCAGTGTTCTTTCCTCCGTTTCAATATGAACAGACTCAGGTAACTGTAGAAATTGCAGGAGAGCATTTTGTTGCGTCCGGCAAAATAATAAAGAGTCAAGGATGGAAGGAAGTGTATGGAGATCTTCAGACGACGGAGGACGAAACGGAAAATGAAGAGGATCGAAGCTTAAAAGATCAGACTTTGCCGGAGATAGAAGAAGGAGATCGTTTGCCGGAACTGTATATTTCTATGACAGAAGGAAAGACAAAGCCGCCGGCTCCATTCAACGAGGCAACTCTGCTTTCCGCTATGGAGAATCCGATCGCTTTTATGGAATCCCACGACAAGAAAATGGCGCAGACTCTGGGAGAGACAGGCGGACTCGGAACGGTTGCCACAAGAGCAGATATCATTGAAAAATTATTCGGAAGTTTTCTTCTGGAAAAACGAGGGAAAGATATTTATCTCACATCCAAGGCAAAACAGCTTTTGGAATTGGTTCCGGAAGAACTGAAAAAGCCGGAACTTACAGCTGATTGGGAAATGAAACTGTCACGTATTGCAAAAGGACAGATGAAGAAACAGACATTTATGAAAGAGATTGAAGGATATACGCAAGAAATTCTGGATGAGATCAAATGTGGTGAGGGAACTTTCCGTCATGATAACTTGACAAATACAAAATGCCCCAGATGCGGAAAACGTATGCTGGCAGTAAAAGGCAAAAACAGTGAGATGCTGGTTTGTCAGGACAGAGAATGCGGATATCGCGAGACGGTTGCAAAGACGACAAATGCTCGCTGTCCTGTATGTCATAAGAAAATGCAGCTCCGCGGAAAAGGTGAAAGTCAGATTTTTGTATGTGTTTGCGGGCACAAAGAAAAACTGACAGCATTCCAGGAAAGGCGTAAAAAAGAAGGCGCCGGTGTCAGCAAAAAAGATGTGCAGAAATATCTGAAAAAGCAGAAGGAAGAACCGGTCAACAACGCATTTGCAGATGCATTTGCCAAATTGAATCTCAAATAGAAAGCAAAGCACCATCTGACACGATTCACATATAATAAAGTATATTCTGATGAAATGGAAGTGCCTGAGATGGACATAAAGATGCCTTATTATATGACATATCCGATGCCGTTTCTGTTTGATGATGAAAAGGAAGCAGATCGTGATTATGAATACCTGAGAAGCATGTATCCGGAACTTGCAAAGCAGATTATCCCTTATGTTGAGGAAGAATGCGATCGGTTGGATTATGAAGGAAGTATGATTTTTGATGAATATCCGGATAAACTTCAACTCCGTTTAATCTGTAGCAGAGTTTATGAAAAAGTAATGGAACAAGAGAAAATCAAGGAATTCTCTCTGGAGGATAATCAGATACAAGAGCAGGTGAGAAGACCGGTCCGGAGTCGCAGAAAACCAGACCGGATCAGGGATATCATAGAATTATTGACATTTCATGAGCTGATGCGAAGAAGAAACAGGCATAGAGAGCAGCAAAGAAGGCGCTACTGGTAAATAAGATGCCATTCCAAACTATTATAGAAAAAGATTGATAAAATACAGAGGTATGTGCTATAATAGCTGAGCGGCAAAATCAGGAGGCTATGTGATTAGAAAAAATGCGGAGGTACATATGAAAAATATTGTTTTTATCGGAATGCCCGCAGTAGGCAAAAGTACAGTAGGAGTCGTTGTGGCGAAGCGGCTTGGTTATGAATTCATAGACACTGATTTGCTGATACAGAAACAGGAACAAAGGCTGTTGAGGGAGATTATTGAACAGGAAGGAATTGATAATTTCCTGAAGATTGAAAATCAGGTAAACAGAGATATCGAGGTGGAACATGCAGTCATTTCTCCCGGAGGGAGTGTTGTCTATTGTGAAGAAGCTATGCGCCACTTTAAAGAAAATGGAATTATTGTTTACCTGCAGGTGTCGTTTGACACTATTAATTCCCGCTTGAAGAATGCAAAAAAACGCGGTGTAACGCTCAGGAACGGCCAGACGCTCAAAGATCTATATGATGAAAGGATCAGCCTTTTTGAAAAGTATGCTGACATTACCGTTTCTGAAGAAGGATTAGAGCTGGAAGAAACCATAGAAAAGGTACTTGATGAGCTGCAGAGCATGGAAAAATAGTAGAAAAAGTTTCGAAAATGTTACGAAGTGGTTACATCCAGTTCATATATCAATAGAAAAAATTTTACAAAATTATATTAGTGTGCTATACTATTCAAGAAAGAGATGAAAAGTACAAAAGTATCCCCATACATTTCTTCACAGTTGTGGCAAATTTATAATAGTATGAGGGTTTTTGTTTTTGAGATAATAATAGATAAGTGACATAGATAACAACATTTAAGAGGGAAGAAAACGTCTGTAGAGGTGTAATATGGAACAGTATATAATTAAGGGTGGCAATCCATTGGTTGGCGAGGTTGAAATTGGTGGAGCAAAGAATGCAGCACTCGCTATTTTAGCTGCGGCAATAATGACGGATGAGACTGTAATGATCGATAATCTTCCGGATGTAAATGATATCAATGTATTATTGGAAGCCATTGAAGGGATTGGAGCCAGAGTTCAGAGAATCGACCGGCATACAGTTAAGATCAATGGGAGCCATATTACCGATTTTGACATCGAGTACGACTATATTAAGAAGATCAGAGCTTCTTACTATTTGCTCGGAGCTCTGCTTGGAAAATATAAAAGAGCGGAGGTTGCTCTTCCGGGTGGATGTAATATCGGAAGTCGTCCGATCGACCAGCATTTAAAAGGATTCAGAGCACTCGGAGCATATGTGGACATTGAACACGGAAAGATCATTGCCGAGGCTGATCATCTGAGAGGAAAACACATCTATTTTGACGTGGTCAGTGTCGGAGCTACGATCAATGTAATGATGGCTGCATCCATGGCAGATGGCCTTACAATTATGGAAAATGTGGCAAAGGAGCCGCATGTTGTTGATGTTGCCAATTTCCTGAACAGCATGGGTGCGAATATTCGCGGGGCAGGAACGGATGTTATTAAGATCCGTGGCGTGTCTAAGCTTCATTCTACAACGTATTCCATCATTCCGGATCAGATTGAGGCGGGAACATTTATGTTCGCGGCAGCAGCGACCCGCGGGGATGTAACTGTGTTAAATGTCATTCCAAAACATCTGGAAGCTACGATCGCAAAGTTGGTTGAGATCGGCTGTGAAGTAGAAGAGTTTGATGACGCGGTTCGCGTGGTTTCGAAAGGAGCTCTGCGCAATACGCAGGTTAAGACACTTCCTTATCCGGGATTCCCGACAGATATGCAGCCGCAGATCGGTGTTACACTTGCTCTTTGCAAAGGGACAAGTACGATTACAGAAAGTATTTTTGAAAACCGTTTTAAATATCTGGATGAGCTGGCAAGAATGGGCGCGAATGTCAAGATTGAAGGCAATTCCGCGACGATTGAAGGCGTGAATGGATTTTCAGGAGCCAGAGTCAGCGCACCTGACCTCAGAGCCGGAGCCGCACTGGTAATAGCCGGACTTGCGGCAGATGGAATTACGATTGTGGATGATATTGTTTATATCCAGAGAGGGTATGAACGGTTTGAAGAAAAACTTAGAAGTCTCGGAGCACAGATTGAGAAGGTAAGTACAGAGCGGGAAATTCAGAAATTCAAACTGAAAGTATGTTAATTGTACTGAGAATATTGAAAAAAGCATACAGATATTAAAAAATGTAGGGAGCACAGCAGCAAAAATGTTGTGTTCCCTATTGACGTATATAACAACAAGTGATATGATGTGTAGCGGAACAGAATAAAGAAGCTTTCTCTTATTCAGAGTGGTGGAGGTACAAAGGATCTGTGAAGCCACGGCAACCCCATTTTAACAATGGAAGGTGCCAACCTGAGCGAGTAATCGAACAATAAGAGGATTGATGATGAAATATCGGGTCAGTCCTTTTGGGACTGATTTTTTTTGACACATTGGATTCGAATAGATGATCCGGTATGTCAAATCCTTAAAAAGGAATACGATTTTGTGTACAATCATATAAGAGAGAGTGGCAGAAAAAGAAAGGAAAAGAAGATGGAAAGAGTATTATTTACTTCAGAATCAGTAACCGAAGGACATCCGGATAAGATGTGCGACCAGATCTCAGATGCAATTCTGGACGCACTTATGGAGCAGGATCCGATGAGCCGTGTGGCATGCGAGACCTGCACGACGACAGGACTTGTTATGGTCATGGGGGAGATCACAACAAATGCATACGTGGATATTCAGAAAATCGTGCGCGATACAGTAAGAGAAATCGGATATACCAGAGGAAAATATGGATTCGATGCAGATACCTGCGGAGTCATTACTGCAATTGATGAGCAATCTGCGGATATTGCTCTTGGGGTTGACAAGGCCTTAGAAGCAAAAGAGAATAAAATGTCAGATGAAGAACTGGAAGCAATCGGTGCAGGAGATCAGGGAATGATGTTCGGGTATGCGTCCGATGAAACAGAGGAATATATGCCATATCCTATCGCTTTGGCACATAAGCTTGCACTCCGTCTGACGGAAGTAAGAAAGAATGGAACGCTTCCGTATCTTCGACCGGATGGTAAGACACAGGTTACCGTGGAATATGACGAGAACGGAGTACCGGCACGTCTTGACGCAGTGGTATTATCTACACAGCATGACCCGGAGGTGAGTCAGGAACAGATTCATGAAGATGTGAAGAAATACATTTTCGACGAAATCCTTCCGGCAGAAATGGTTGATGAGAATACCAAGTTTTTCATCAATCCGACTGGACGTTTTGTAATCGGAGGTCCTCATGGGGACAGCGGACTGACCGGACGTAAGATTATTGTGGACACTTACGGCGGAATGGCACGCCATGGCGGCGGAGCATTTTCCGGGAAAGACTGCACGAAGGTAGACCGTTCAGCAGCATATGCGGCAAGATATGTTGCAAAGAATATTGTGGCAGCAGGACTTGCAAAAAAATGTGAGATTCAGCTCTCCTATGCAATCGGTGTTGCTCAGCCAACTTCGGTTATGGTCGATACCTTTGGAACAGGAAAGATTTCTGATAATAAACTTGTGGAGATCATCCGTGAGAACTTTGATCTTCGCCCGGCAGGCATTATCAAAATGTTGGATCTCAGACGTCCGATCTACAAGCAGACAGCTGCATATGGACATTTCGGACGCAATGACCTGGATCTTCCGTGGGAAAAACTGGACAAGGCAGAAGAATTGAAGAAGTATTTATAGAATTTTTAGAAAAATTTATGGGCGCTTTGATGTGAAGCGCCCGTTTTTGTGCTATTCTATATTCAGTAATGTGCAGAAAGGACAGATTTGAATATGAAGTTACGCACGAGACTTGTGATTTCATTTGTAACGATTATTACACTTCCGACTATACTGACAGCACTTCTTACATGGGGAATCGCACAGTATCAGATCGGTGTGATCGTGAAGAATTATGGGAGCAGTGGAACAGAGTATAAGAGTTTTTCGAATTCGCTTGAGTTTCTGGGGCAGATGCCGGAGGTCAGGAGTTTTATCCTGCATACCTTGTTCTCAGTTATAATGATTCTTGTACTTACAGCAGTGATTCTGATTTTCTGGGTTTATGGAGGAATCATCAGTCCGATCAATAAACTGCAGGAAGCTGCGAAGAATATCAAAGAGGGAAATCTTGATTTTGAACTGAAACCGGAGAAAGATGATGAGCTGGGGCAGCTTATGCAGGCATTCGAGGAGATGAGGATACGCCTTAAGGATAATGCGGAAGAGAAGCTGCGGTATGACAAAGAGAGTAAGGAACTGATCAGTAATATTTCACATGATCTGAAGACGCCGATTACAGCGATCAAGGGGTATGTAGAAGGGATCAGAGATGGAGTAGCGGATACACCGGAGAAGATGGACAAATATCTCGGAACCATATATAATAAAGCCAATGAGATGAATCTTCTTATCAATGAGCTGACGCTCTACGCGAAGATTGATACGAATCGAATTCCGTATAATTTTGCGCCGCTGTCGGTAAATGCTTATTTTGATGACTGCGCGGAAGATCTTGCGATGGAACTGGATTCCAAGAATGTGGAGTTCGGGTATTTTAACTATGTGGAGGATGATCAGAAGATCATTGCTGATCCGGAGCAGCTTAAGAGGGTTATCAATAATATTATCAGTAACTCGCTTAAGTATATGGAGCGTGAACATGGACTGATCAATCTCCGGGTGAAGGATGTTGGAGACTTTATTCAGGTGGAGCTGGAGGATAACGGGAAGGGCATTGCAGCAAAAGATCTGCCGAATATATTTGACCGCTTTTACCGGACGGATGCATCCCGGAATTCATCCAAGGGTGGAAGTGGAATCGGTCTTTCGATCGTTAAGAAGATTATTGAAGATCATGGAGGAAAGATCTGGGCAACCAGCCGTGAAGGAACGGGCACAGTCATGTACTTTGTGATCAGAAAATACCAGGAGGTACCAAACGTATGAGCAGAATACTGATTATTGAGGATGAAGAAGCAATTGCAGATCTTGAGAAGGATTATCTGGAATTGAGCGGGTTCGAAGTGGAAGTTGCGAATGACGGAGTGACCGGTCTCGACAAAGCATTGAATGAAGATTATAATTTGCTGATTCTGGATCTGATGCTGCCGGGAGTAGACGGATTCGAAATTTGCAGAAAAGTCAGGGATGAAAAGAATACACCTATCATTATGGTTTCCGCTAAAAAGGATGATATTGACAAGATACGAGGGCTTGGTCTCGGAGCAGATGATTACATGACGAAGCCATTCAGCCCGAGTGAACTTGTTGCGAGGGTGAAAGCGCATCTTGCACGGTATGAAAGGCTGATCGGCAGTGCGGTTGAAGAAAACAAAGTGATTGAGATTCGAGGTCTCAAGATTGATACGACAGCGCGAAGAGTATGGATCAATGGCGAAGAAAAACCGTTTACTACAAAAGAATTTGACTTGCTGACATTTCTGGCAAGTCATCCGAATCATGTTTATACAAAGGATGAACTGTTTAGTGAGATCTGGGATATGGAATCCATTGGAGATATTGCAACGGTGACAGTTCATATCAAGAAAATCAGAGAGAAGATTGAATACGATACTTCCAATCCTCAGTATATAGAGACCATCTGGGGAGTAGGATACAGGTTTAAGATGTAATATGGAAAAATTAAAAAAAATCAGATTAACGACGACGCAATTACTTGCGACCGGGTTTCTGGGAATTATTTTATTGGGCGGTATCCTTTTGTGGCTGCCCATTTCCAATACTCGGCCTATTTCATTGATCGACGCACTCTTCACGGCGGTTACATCAGTATGCGTGACCGGACTTGTAACGGTCACTCCGGCAGTACAGTTTACTTTATTTGGGAAAATCGTGCTGTTGATTCTGATACAGATCGGCGGTCTGGGAATCATTGCCTGCGTAACAGCATTCTTTATTATCATGAAAAGACGTATTTCACTGAAAGAGAGGGTCGTGATCCTGGAAGCCTACAGCATGGAATCCTTATCCGGAATGGTTGCCATGATCTTAAGAATCTTAAAAGGGACCATCTGTCTGGAAGGAATTGGAGCATTGCTTTATTCATTCCGGTTTGTGCCGGAATTTGGTGTTGTGAAAGGGATTGGATATTCAGTTTTTCATGCGGTGTCTGCATTCTGCAATGCCGGTATCGATATTCTGGGTGATTCCAGTTTTATTCCGTATGCGGATAGTGTAGTGGTGAATTTCACGACCATTTTGCTGGTTGTACTTAGTGGACTTGGATTCACGGTATGGCAGGATCTTGGACAGAACCTGAAAAAAGTATGGAAAAAAGAATTAGAACTCAGAAGATTATTTAAAAAACTCCGTTTGCATTCCAAGATCGTACTGATCATGACATCTGTGTTGATTGTATCAGGCACACTGGCCTTTCTGCTCCTGGAATACAATAATCCGGGGACGATCGGAGATATGAGTTTTGGAGAAAAACTGATGTCTTCTTTGTTTCATTCGGTGTCAACCAGAACGGCAGGCTTTGCAACTGTACCACAGGGGGAACTGACGCAGGGAACGATGTTTACGACCTGCATACTGATGTTTATCGGAGGGTCTCCAGGCGGAACAGCAGGCGGAGTGAAGACGACAACGATTGCAATGCTGCTCCTGTGCTGTGTGTCTGTCCTTCAGAATAAGAAAGATGTGGAATGTTTTGGAAGAAGAATTCAGGCGGACAATATCAGAACGGGAATCTGTGTTGTTATCCTTGCGTTTGTATCGCTGCTTGCAGGAACGACACTGCTTACAATATTTGAGGGAGATGTGGACTTCATCCGGATTATGTATGAGACTACGTCAGCGATAGGGACGGTCGGTCTGTCAGCTGATCTGACGTCACAGCTCTGTACGGCAAGTAAATTTGTAATCATGGTCCTGATGTATATCGGAAGACTTGGGCCAATTACATTTGCACTTGCTTTCGGGACAGGAAGAAAATCGAAGAATCATATTCGTCAGCTTCCGGTTCAAGGGATTTTGATCGGATAAGAAAAACATGCCAAACGGCAGCAGAAGGAGTGGGAAAATGACAAAACAGTTTGCAGTATTAGGACTTGGAAGTTTCGGATACAGTATGGCCATTACTTTAGAAGAACTTGGATGTGAAGTGGTCGCTGTAGATTCTTCGGAAGACAAGGTACAGCAGATCGCAGATGAAGTGTCATATGCGGTCTGTGCAGATATTCAGGATAAAGATTTTATCAAAGCATTGGGAGCAAGGAATCTGGACGGTGTGGTCGTTGCGATTTCCGAAAATCTGGAAGTGAGTATTCTGGCTACGCTTCTGGCGAAAGAACTTGGAGCACCGTATGTGTTGGCGAAGGCGCAGAGTGATATTCATGCGGATATTTTGAAGAAGCTTGGCGCCGACAAGGTAGTATTCCCGGAACAGGAGATGGGAAGAAGAGTTGCCAAAACACTCGCCACCAAGAATTTCACAGACTGGATCTCACTTTCAACGGATTTCAGCATGGTAGAAGCGCCGCTTCCGGAAGCGTGGGTCGGTAAATGTCTTCTTGAATTGAATGTCAGAGAAAAATTCGGAATCAATGTAGTAGGAATCATCCGTAATCAACAGGTGACCGTGAATATACAGCCGCAGGAATGCCTGGAAGCAGGAGATATGATGATCCTGATTGGAGAAAATAAAGTTTTGAATGATATCAGTAAAGGAAATTTAGTATGATAACCAGTACGGGAAATGGCAGAGTCAAGCAGTTGATTCAGTGGCAGAAAAAAAGAAAAGCAAGAGATAAAGACGGAGTATTTCTGGTTGAGGGACTCCGGATGTTTGTGGAAGCACCACGGGAAAACGTGCGAGAGCTTTATGTGTCCGAGAGCTTTTACCAGAACCAGGAGGAGAAATTGCAGCTGGATGAGTGGAAAGCAAAGCTGGAGATTCTTTCGGACCATGTGTTTGACCATGTATCGGATACCATGACTCCGCAGGGGGTGCTGTTGGTGATGGAACAGCGGAAATATACCCTGGAAGAGATGCTTTCAAACGGAAGAGGGCAGGAAGAACCACTTCTGATGGTGTTGGATAATCTTCAGGATCCGGGCAATTTGGGGACGATCTTGCGGGCCGGAGAAGCAGCCGGAGTGACCGGTGTCATTCTCAGCCGGGATTGTGTGGATATTTATAATCCAAAGGTGATTCGTTCTACGATGGGATCGATCTACCGGATGCCGTTTGTATATGTAGACCAGCTTCCGGAAGTGGTTTCCATGCTGTCTGGCAGTGGGATCCGGACCTATGCGGCCCATTTGGATGGAAAGAACAGCTATGAGAAAGAGAATTATAAGAAAGGGACTGCATTTTTGATTGGAAATGAGGGCAACGGACTGCGAAAAGAAACGGCAGACGCGGCCGATATTTATGTACGAATTCCGATGTGCGGAAAGGTGGAATCCTTAAATGCAGCGATTGCCTCGTCGGTTTTGATGTTTGAGGCGGCAAGACAGAGAAGGGAGTAAATCTATGAAACCTGTAATTGATCTGGAAAAAGAATATGGTTTGGTATTCGACGGAGGAGGAGCGCGCGGAGCATATCAGATCGGTGCGTGGAAAGCGTTGGAAGAAGCAGGAGTAAAAATTCAGGCAGTGGCAGGTACATCGGTGGGCGCGTTAAATGGCGCCCTTGTCTGTATGGGGGATCTGGGAAAGGCAGAAAATATCTGGAAAAAAATGTCATTTTCACAGGTGATGGATGTAGATGACGGGCTCATGGAAGCGCTTTTTGATGGGGAAGTTCCGGTTAGAGAATTCCTGAAAAAAGTTTGGGCAAAACTCTCTGACGGTGGAGTGGACATCACCCCATTAAAAGAATTAATTCACGAATGTGTGGATGAAGAAAAAATCCGCAGTTGTGGGAAAGAGTTCTGTCTGCTTACATTTTCTCTGTCAGATTTTAAAGAACTGGATCTCAGTGTCGAGGATATTCCGGATGGACTTCTTGAAGATTTCCTGCTTGCAAGCGCGTACCTCCTGGGCTTTAAAAACGAACCGCTTCATGGGAAGACCTATATTGACGGTGGAGTGATTAATAATGTTCCGACGAATTCCCTGTTAAAAAGAGGCTACAAGGATATTATTCAGATAAGGATTCTGGGACCGGGGCGTGTACCAAGAGCAGTTCTCCCTGAAGAAGGCAGTTTTAATGAAGTGATACCGCGGGTGAGTCTGGGAAGTATTCTGGAATTTTCTGAAAAACGCAGCCGTCAGAATATGAAAATCGGGTATTATGATACAAAAAGAATGATTTTTGGCCTGGAAGGCTCAATTTACTATATTGAACAAACACACGAAGAGTGCTATTATGTAGAAATAATGAAACTTATCAGTGAATTGGAAAAGGCAGAATACCGTATGAAGCTGAAGCTTCCCATTGGCTGCTCCGATAAAGAACTGTTTCTCGGCATGCTGGAAGCAAGTGCAAAACTGATGAGAGTTCAAAAATACAATATCTACAAGGTAGACGAACTGTGGGATATCGTATGTGAACGTTTTGAACGTTATTCTGAAACAAGGCTGACACAGCTTCCTGGTTTTGTTTACGTAATTGTGGGGATAAGAAAGGAATACAAGATGGACTTAAAAGGAAGAAATTTTTTGACACTGAAAGACTATACCCCTGCGGAAATCGAATATCTGCTTGATCTGGCGGCAGATCTGAAAGAGAAGAAGAAAAAGGGAATACCGGTAGATACACTCAGGGGTAAGAATATTGCGCTGATTTTTGAAAAAAGCAGCACAAGAACCCGTTGCTCTTTCGAAGTTGCGGCACATGATCTTGGTATGGGAACCACATATCTTGATCCTTCATGTTCTCAGATCGGAAGTAAAGAAAGTATTGAAGACACGGCCCGCGTACTCGGAAGAATTTATGACGGTATCGAATACCGCGGATTTGGCCAGGAGATCGTGGAAGAGCTTGCAGAAAATGCAGGAGTACCGGTATGGAATGGCTTGACAAATGAGTATCATCCGACCCAGATGCTTGCAGATCTTCTTACAATCAGGGAGCACCTTGGCAGAATCAAAGGACTGAAGCTGGTCTATCTTGGTGATGCAAGATACAATGTTGGAAATTCTTTAATGATTCTCTGTGCAAAGATGGGAATGGATTATGTAGTATGTGCACCTGAGAAATATTTCCCGAATCCGGAACTTGTTGAAGAATGCCGGGGATATGCAAAAGAATCCGGAGCAACGATCAGCTTGATTGAAGATGTAAAGGAAGCGACCAAAGGGGCAAATGTAATTTACACAGATGTATGGCTTTCTATGGGAGAACCGGATGAAGTCTGGACAGAGCGTATCAAAGACCTCAGAGGATATAAAGTAACCAAAGAAGTAATGGCAAATGCAGATAAAGATGCTATTTTCCTGCACTGCCTGCCGTCTTTCCACGATCTGAAGACGAAGCTTGGCAAAGAAAAATGTGGCAAGCACGGAATGACGGAAATGGAAGTTACGGATGAAGTTTTTGAGTCAGAACAGTCAGTTGTATTCGATGAAGCTGAGAACCGTATGCATACAATTAAAGCGGTGATGGCAGCAACATTGGGCGCGGAATTATAAATATATGAAAACAGAAATTTTGAAAATGCTCCGACAGACAGATGAATATCTGTCGGGGCAGCAGATTTGCGATACATTTCAGGTGTCAAGAACGGCAGTTTGGAAGGCAATCAACCAGCTGAAAGAGGAAGGGTACGAGATTGAAGCGGTGCGGAACCGCGGATACCGGCTCGCTTCCTGGCCGGATGTGCTTTCGGAAAAAGAAATTGCAAGCTGTCTCAAGTCAGCGTGGGCAGGCAGAAATCTGGAATTCTGGAAGGACATAGATTCCACCAATACACGGGCAAAAGAGCTGGGAGAAAAAGGGGCGCCGCACGGCACTCTGGTCGTGGCAGAGCAGCAGACTGCGGGAAAAGGAAGAAGAGGCAGGAGTTGGGTATCGCCGGCCGGTAGCAGTATTTATATGACACTTCTTTTGCGGCCTGAAGTAGAGCCGTCACGTGCACCGATGCTGACACTTTTGATGGCATATTCGATCGCTGAGGCCTTAAGAGAAAGTGAACAGATCGATGTTCAGATCAAATGGCCGAATGACCTTGTATTAAATAAGAAGAAAATCTGCGGAATCCTTACAGAGATGAGTGCAGAGGTGGATTATGTCCATTATGTCGTGATTGGTGTGGGAATTAATGTAAATACAGAAGAATTTCCGGAAGAGATTGCCCGAATGGCGACGTCCCTTCGCGTGGAACTGGGAAGAGAATTTCGTCGGGCCGAGATCATCTCTTCTATTATGCAGAAATTCGAGAATTATTACGAAGCATTCTGTAAGGATGGAAACCTGTCATGTATCGTGGATGGATATAACCGTATTTTAGTAAATAAGGACAGCGAAGTGCGGGTTCTGGAACCCGGCAATGAATATAACGCAAAAGCACTTGGAATCGATGATACGGGTGAATTGATTGTGGAGAAGGAAGATAAAAGCCGGACCAGAATTTTTTCCGGTGAAGTATCCGTGCGCGGAATTTACGGGTATGTATAATAAAAGGAGAAATGATCATGTATCAGGATAAAATTGTCCTTTGCGGGGCAAATTCATATGAAGAGAAATATTATTTGAATCCGGATTTTGAAAATCTGCCGCAGCATATCAAGGATGAACTGAAGATCATGTGTGTATTGTATGTTCATGATGTGGGCGGGATCCTTACACTGGTTTTTGAAGAGGATGGCGAGCTGTGCTTTGAAGTCACATCCCAGGAGGGAGATCCGATGTTTGATGACATTGGAAGCCAGCTCAAGATTAAACAGATTCAGCATGATGAAGAGAAGCAGGAACTTCTGAACCAACTCCAGCTTTACTATAAAGTATTTTTTCTGGGAGAAGAACTGGAATGACAAGAACACTGAAAATCGGAAATGTGGAATTGAAGAACCGCTATATACTGGCGCCGATGGCAGGGGTAACAGACCTGCCATTTCGTTTACTATGTAAAGAACAGGGCGCCGGGCTTTTGTGCATGGAAATGATCAGTGCGAAAGCACTGCAGTATAAAAATCGTAATACAAAAGCACTGCTTCAGATAGATCCGAGAGAGTATCCTGTTTCGCTCCAGCTCTTCGGGGCTGATCCGGACATCATTAGTGAACAGGCGAAGGCAATCGAGGAGCTACCGTTTCAGATACTGGATATCAATATGGGGTGTCCGGTTCCAAAAGTTGTCAAAAACGGAGAAGGCTCGGCACTGATGAAAAATCCCAGGCTGGTGTATGATGTTGTTTATAAAACGGTAAGAGCAATTTCGAAACCGGTTACGGTTAAAATACGGAAGGGCTTTGACGAGGAACATGTAAATGCGGTGGAAATAGCAAAGATTATTGAGGAAGCAGGAGGGGCAGCAGTTGCGGTTCACGGAAGGACGAGAGAGCAGTACTATTCGGGAAAAGCAGACTGGGACATTATACGGCAGGTCAAAGAAGCTGTTTCCATTCCGGTCATCGGAAATGGGGATGTAACAGGTTCTTTAGCAGCGGAACAGCTTTTGGAAGAAACTGGATGCGATGGTGTGATGATCGGGCGGGGGTGTCAGGGTAATCCATGGATCTTCAGAGAGTTGAATGAATATGAAGAAACTGGCAAAGTGCCTCACAGGCCATCAAAGAAAGAAATCAAAGAGATGATGCTTCGCCATGCGCAGCTTCAGATTGAATTGAAAGGAGATTACCTTGGAATCCGTGAGATGAGGAAGCATGTGGCGTGGTATACGAAAGGTATGGAAGGGTCTGCGAAACTCCGGGATGAGATCAATCGTGTTGAAAGCTATGAAGAGCTGGAAAAATTGCTGAATGAGAGAATCTGTTAGAAAAAATAGAGAGAATCCGGCGAAACCGGCAGTAAAAATTATTGACATGAAACACGCAATTATGTATAATAATGAAATTGTGAAAGTATCTTTAGATAAACATCATTTCTTCAGAGAATATGATGTTTATTCTAGCATAGAGATGCTGTTTTAGTGATAAGAGGAGATGGAAAGTATGGAAGCAAAGAAGACATTACTCACTTATACAGGACTGAAAAAACTGGAGGATGAGCTTGAGAATCTGAAAGTTGTTAAGAGAAAAGAAGTCGCTGCAAAGATCAAAGAAGCAAGAGAGCAGGGTGACTTGTCCGAGAACGCTGAGTATGATGCTGCAAAAGATGAACAGCGTGATATCGAAGCACGTATCGAAGAACTTGAAAAGATCCTGAAAAATGCTGAGATTGTTGTAGAAGATGACGTGGATCTTGAAAAGATCAACATCGGATGTACGGTAGATGTATATGATAGAGAATTTGAAGAAGAGATGGAATTCAAGATTGTAGGTTCTACAGAAGCGAACAGTCTTGCAGGAAAGATTTCCAATGAATCACCGGTAGGAAGGGCTCTGATCGGAAAGAAAGTCGGAGATGTTGTGGCTGTTGAGACACAGGCCGGTGTGATTGAATATGAAGTTTTAAAGATTAACCGTTCTATTTAGTGAATGAAATGTAAGTGCCGAAGGCAGCAGTTTCTTATAAGATGCCTGCAGCATGCAGAGAGGAGAAGAAGAAGTGGGAGCACAGCAGAATAACAACGGGCAGGAACAGGATATTAATCATTTGAGAAAGGTACGCCGTGAAAAACTGGCGGAACTTCAGGCAAACGGACAGAATCCGTTTGAAATCACCAAATACGATGTAACCCATCACAGCATGGAAGTAAAAGAACATTTTGAAGAATTGGAAGGCAAGCATGTTGTACTTGCGGGACGTATGATGTCCAAGCGTATCATGGGAAAAGCATCCTTCTGCAACATTCAGGATTTACAGGGAAACATCCAGTCTTATGTTGCAAGAGACAGTATTGGAGAAGAAGAATACAAAGCTTTCAAAAAAATGGATATCGGTGATATTGTAGGTCTGGAAGGCGAAGTGTTTAAAACCAAGACCGGTGAGATCTCTATTCATGCATCTGCAGTGAAGCTTCTTTCCAAGAGTCTGCAGGTTCTTCCGGAGAAATTCCATGGTCTGACCGATACCGATATGCGTTATCGTCAGAGATATGTGGATCTGATCATGAACCCGGAAGTAAAAGATACATTTATCAAACGTTCTAAAATCATCAGCTCTATCCGTAAATACCTTGACGGACAGGGATTCATGGAGGTAGAAACTCCGATGCTGGTTGCAAATGCCGGAGGCGCAGCCGCAAGACCGTTTGAGACACACTTCAACGCGCTGAACGAAGATTTCAAGCTTCGTATTTCTCTGGAACTTTATCTGAAACGTCTGATTGTAGGCGGATTGGAAAGAGTATATGAGATCGGCCGTGTATTCCGTAACGAAGGTCTGGATACCAGACATAATCCGGAATTTACTCTGATGGAATTATATCAGGCTTATACCGATTATAACGGAATGATGGATCTGACTGAGAACATGTACCGTCATGTGGCACAGGAGGTTCTTGGTACAACGAAGATCGTATATAAAGGTGTCGAGATGGATCTCGGAAAGCCGTTCGAGAGAATCACCATGGTTGATGCAGTTAAGAAATATGCCGGCGTTGACTGGAATGAAGTGCATACACTGGAAGAAGCAAGAGCCGTTGCGGATGAACATCATGTAGAATACGAAGAAAGACATAAAAAAGGCGATATCCTCAGTCTCTTCTTCGAAGAATTTGCAGAAGAACATCTGATTCAGCCAACCTTCGTAATGGATCATCCGATCGAAATCTCTCCGCTGACCAAGAAGAAACCGGAGAATCCGGAATATGTAGAACGTTTCGAGTTCTTCATGAACGGCTGGGAAATGGCAAATGCTTACTCTGAGTTGAACGATCCGATCGATCAGAGAGAACGTTTCAAAGCACAGGAAGAACTGCTTGCACAGGGTGATGAAGAAGCGAACACGACGGACGAAGATTTCCTGAATGCATTGGAAATCGGTATGCCGCCTACAGGTGGTATCGGATTCGGTATCGACAGAATGTGTATGCTGCTGACCGGCGCAGAGGCAATCAGAGACGTACTTCTGTTCCCGACGATGAAGTCATTAGAGAAGTAAACCCAGTAAAATCAAGGGTTCCAAGCATTTTCAATTTAATATGACACCAAATTGACACCAATTAGGGCAACCTTTGGTGGACCTGTGTGGACAAATACGAAGGACACACTCTGTTTCAAGTAAACGGAGGGTGTCCTTTTTTCTATGCTTGCAGCTACAAAAAATATATCAGAAACGCGGAATATTCTGCGGGAGCCGGTCATCGTGGATGGCACGGCAGCCTTAAAACTGAATAATACAATTCCGAGACCTGCTGATCAGGAAGTGTTTGCTGCGACTCCGTGGAGGATCGGCAACACCGGACACACCAAGAAGGCGGATTACAACAGGAGCTTCCGGATGTTATACAGGGTCGTCTCTACGGATCAGAATTTACTGGACTCTCAGAAAGATCCAGTAAAAAATCCGGCAAAAACCCAGTATTTATGCGGGGGTCAGGATTCAAGTATGGGACGCCCAACTCCCGGCTTTGACCCCGACCCCGCTTTGCAAATCCCTTCTGTGGCTGAAAACAGACTTGCAGTTTTCAGCAGTCTGGCAAGTGTTCAGGCAGCCCGCAAGGAGACCGGAAGTCTGA
>JALFNN010000103.1 GCA_022774325.1 bacterium
CTATAACGGAAACGGAAAAAAGATACAAGAAAAAAGCGCGCCGTAATTACAGGCACGTACAAAGAGACATCATTATGGAACTGATATAATAATTCGCTGTTTTTGTGCAGGAGACAGGAACTTTATTTTGCGAGACGACAGCAAGGTATCAGGACTGGACCGGTGAACGTAAGCAGAAATGCAAAAGAGGATTTGCAACAAAAAGGGAAGCTGCACAGTGGGAGCAGCAGTTCATCCTCCAGAAGAAAGCCAGTATGGATATGGAACTGGAGAGCTTCTGCAAATTATATGAGGAAGATGTGAGACCAAGGCTGAAAAAGAGTACCTGGCTTACAAAGGAAAATATTATCAAGTCCAAGATTTTACCGTATCTGGGAAAAAGAAAGGTGTCAGAAATCACCGCAAAGGATGTTTTGGACTGGCATAATGAACTTCGCAAATTAACAAGCCGGAGAGGAAAACCATTATCTCCTACTTATCTGAAAACGATTCATGGACAGTTGAGTACAATTTTCAATCATGCGATCAAATTTTATGATCTGAGTACAAATCCAGCAAGGAAAGCAGGCACAATCGGCTCAGAGGAAAGTAAGGAAATGCTTTTTTGGACAAAGGCAGAGTACAAGCAATTCTCGGAAGAAATGATGGATAAACCTCTGTCCTATTATGCGTTCCAGTTACTTTACTGGTGCGGAATCAGATCCGGGGAGCTTTTGGCTCTAACTCCTGCGGACTTCAATTTCCAGAAGAGAACGCTGCGGATTAACAAATCTTATCAGCGTCTAAAAGGAGAAGATGTGATTAGCACGCCAAAGACAAAGAACAGTATCCGTACTGTGACGATGCCGAAGTTTCTATGTGACGAAATGCAGGATTGTCTGAAGTTATATTACAGCCTGCAGCCGGATGACCGTATTTTCCCGGTAACAAAATATTATCTGAACCATGAAATGGAAAGAGGATGTAAAGCAAGCGGTGTGAAAAAAATTCGTGTGCATGATCTTCGGCACAGCCATGTCTCTTTGCTGATTAACATGGGTTACACTGCACTGGCAATCGGGAAAAGGGTTGGTCATTCAGCGGAAAAAATTACTTACCGGTATGCACATTTGTTCCCGTCTGTACAGCAGGATATGGCAGATCAGTTGGATGCAGAAAACATGAATGAAGAATCAAATGATAGGGAAGGAGGACTTGCGTATGTCAGCTAAATGTCTGGATAAACAGGGGCGTTGGAGAAATAAAACGGTAGCGTTTCGGGTATCACCGAAAGAAGATGAACTTCTGGAAACGGCAGTCAGATTGTCCGGTCTGACCAAACAGGATTATATTATCCGAAGATTGCAGGAAAAAGAGGTTGTAGTGACAGGAAATCCGAGAGTGTATAAAGCGTTGAAGAATGAGCTTGCAAAGGTTCTGAATGAGCTGAAACGTTTGAAAAAGGGTGATAATGTGCCGGAGGATTTACTGGAAGTGATCCGGCTGATCACAATCACGATGAATGGCATGAAGGAAGAATAGAAAAAGCCTTTAAGTGTCGGCAAACACCTAAAGGCAGGGATTTGGTAGAATACTCACCCAAAAACTTTCTATGGGTATTCTATCAAAATCTCCGCTTCCTTTCAATGGGAAAATAAGGAGGAACGATGGAAACGAACAAAGTAGAGATAAAGAAAACAGAAATAAAAAGGATGGAGCCGGATCTGAAACTGATTAACATGGAAACGGTGGAAGTAGAGCAGATTGAATGGCTGTTTTACCCGTTTATCCCTTTTGGAAAAGTAACGATTATTCAGGGAGATCCCGGTGAAGGATTCTGCCGGAGCAAGAACAGGCAACCGAGGAAAAGACTAGAGCAGAAATAGTGGCTGATTCTGATGTGAAATTATCGGAAAGTCCAATAGAGCCTGTGAATGTTATTTACCAGACTGCAGAGGATGGACTGGGCGATACGATTAAGCCGAGACTTCTGGCAGCTGGTGCAGACTGTTCCAGAGTACTGGTCATTGATGACCGGGAACAGCCACTTACTATGCTGGATATTCGGTTGGAGGAAGCTATTGTCCAGACAAAAGCCCGTCTGGTGGTATTAGACCCGATACAAGGCTTTCTTGGTGCAGAGGTGGATATGCACCGGGCAAATGAAATCCGCCCACTGATGAAACGCGTGGCAGTGCTTGCAGAGAAATATCACTGTGCAATAATTCTGGTCGGGCATATGAACAAAAACAGTAATGGCAAGTCTTCTTACCGTGGATTGGGTTCGATTGATTTTCAGGCGGCAGCCAGAAGCGTGCTAATCGTGGGGCGAATTAAGGATGAACCGGAAATCCGTGTGGTATGTCACGTGAAAAGTTCCCTTGCACCAGAAGGGAAGTCCATAGCATTCCGTCTGGATAAGAAGACGGGTTTTGAATGGATCGGGGAATATGACATCAGCGCAGATGATCTGCTCAGTGGTGACAGCAGAGGGCAAAAAAGCCGGAAGGCAAAGGAGTTCCTTCTGGAAATATTGGCTAACGGTGGCATGGCACAGAAAAAGATTGAAGAGGAAGCGGAAAAGCGTGGAATTAGGAAGAAAACCCTACGAAACGCAAAACTGGAACTGGAAATTGATTCTGTAAAACGTGGAAATCAATGGTTCTGGATGCTGTCAGAATAAAAAGAAGATGGCAAGATGACCATTTCTTAAGAACAGGGCATCTTGCCACCTTGAAAGGAGCAAGAAATGAAGAATGTACAGATTCCACAGGAATTATTTATGAAACTGCTTCGGTATCATCTGCTTGACGATGATAGTTGCACGGAAGAAGTAAAAAACGGATTGGAGCAGAAAATGAATGCTATGGTGGAACGGGAATTATATACGAGATCCAAAACTGCCCCGACGGAGGAGGAACGAGAAAAAGCCCGGCAGGAATATCTGGAAAGGCGTGGAATACCGGAAGAATTCCATTGGTAGTTCTTTCCTGACTGCAATAGGACAGGGGCGTGGCACGCTCCTGTATCGTTGGCAGACAAGGAAAAGTAGCAGATGTGAGGACGTAAGTTTTTGGCATTGCGGAAAGGGAGCCCTGTTTCAGGGCATCCTTGGCGAGTGATTTTGAGTTTAATCCGATTGGAAGGGAGAATGAAAATGAGAGAAGGAAGACTTGGTTACAACAGCAGCAACGGAAGATATGGCATTTTGTCATCGGATTTATGGATCGATACTGGATTGCACTGTGGGGAATGCCTGGAAGTGCTGGTAGATGATAAGTGGGTGCCGACCAGAATGGAAATGAATATAGCAAGGGAATGGTATCTGGTGGGAACACCGTACTGTGGAGATCTGGAATATGTTCGGGCGAGAATACCAGAATAAATCAGTCAGACGAGTAACGCAGAAGCAATCCGACCAACGGGAGGTATAGGTCTTCGCTCCGCTTCGGTCGGTGCATAACAGACGTCCCCCGGACGTCTTGCACCCCCGTAGGGCGCAAGGGTACTTTTGATGGACGGTACGGCTGTCGAAAGTGCTTTTGCGTTACTTTTGACAAAAGTAACAAAACCGCCGTATCCGGCGAAGA
>JALFNN010000005.1 GCA_022774325.1 bacterium
GCCCGCACAGGCGGCTTGCTTTATCTTTGGCAATCAATCCAAAGGTTTATATTCTGTTACAGTTTTCAAGTAGGTTTCCGTATCGCCGTTGAGGATCAAATCCGCATAGGCTGCCGGATCGTTGTAAATCAGCCAGTCCAGTTCTGACCGCTGATACATATTGTCTGCAACCTCGTTCTCCACGGCGGTGCAGTCTATAGAAATCATACTGCCGTCTGCATATTTCAGCTCGACACAAGCGGTGTCCATATTGAACTCACAAGAAATCACCTTATCCATAAGAACCTCCAAAATACGGGATTAAATCATCCCAAAATATTTCATTGCTTCTCGGATTGCGTTCTCTTTCTCGGACGGACACTGGGGCTGTCTGGAATCCTCCGCTTTCGGCAGATTGTAGTTCTTTCCGACCTCCAACCCGCACTTTCTTTTGATTTGAGAGATATACAGGTTAGATACCTTTAGTCCGCTATGCTCCAACACATAGTCTTTAATCTGCGTGTAGGTTGCCTTATCTTGAAAATCAGACATATCCATATCTTCCAAAGAGAACTCAACCCGAACCTTTTTCGAGTCGATCTCACCCTTGGAAAGCAAGACAACCGTTTCAACGTGCCCCGTCATAGGAAACATATCCACCGCCCTTACTTTCTCCAGTTCATACCCCTTCCCGCACAAGTACTTAAGATCCCTCGCCAAAGTCGCCGAATCGCAGCTCACATACACAATCCTTTCCGGCCCCATATTCACCATCGTCTCCAGCACGCTCTCTTCGCAGCCTTTCCGAGGCGGATCCACCACGATCACATCCGCGTGAGCCGTTTCTCCCGGATGTTCTTTTGCATACTGCGCATAGTAATCCGGCAGCACATCTTCTGCCTTTCCGACAAAGAATTCCGCGTTTTGAATCCCGTTTATCTGTGCGTTCTTCTTTGCATCCTCAATTGCCTGAGGCACGATTTCCACGCCATATACTTTCCCGGCTTTCTGTGCGAGGAACAAGGAAATGGTTCCGATTCCGCAGTAAACGTCCCACACCGTCTCATTTCCGGTAAGCCCCGCATATTCCAATGCCTGTCCGTACAGTACGTTCGTCTGAACCGGATTGACCTGGAAGAAAGAGAGAGGAGAAATCTGATATTTGACATTTCCTATATAATCCGTAATATACTCCTGCCCCCAGAGCAGCCGCACTTCCTTGCCCATGATCACATTTGTATTTTCCTGGTTAATATTATAGGTGATACTCTTCATTCCCGGAATCTCTGCAAGGGATTCTGCGAGTTTTTCGCCACGAGGAAGCTTGTTTCCATTGATTACAATGCAAACCATAATTTCATCTGTGGTAAATCCGCAGCGGATCAGCACATGGCGCACCAGGCCTTTTCCGGTTGTTTCATCATAGGCGCTGATGTGATTTTCTTCCATATATGACAGTACTTTTTCCAGGATCTGACGATTCACCGGCATTCCCAGTGCGCAGTCCAGGTTAGAAATGATCTGATGAGTCCGTCCTGCGTAGAACCCGGCGGTCAGATTGCCTTCTTTGTCCTTTCCGATCGGATACTGGGCTTTATTTCTATAATGGTATGGCTCTTTCATTCCGGCGATCGGCTCCATAATACGGTCAATTTGATCCTCTTCGAATCCTCCGATCCGAATCAGATTGCCGCGGACTTTATTGCTCTTGAATTCCAGCTGTTTTTCATAGGCAAGACTCTGGATCTGGCATCCGCCGCATTGTCTCGCGACCGGACAAACGGGTTTCACGCGATGTGGGGACGGTTCTACGATTCCCATCAACCTTGCATAGCCGTACTGTTTTTTTGCCTTCATCACTTTTACATTTACGACGTCTCCGATCACGGCGTCTTTCACGAACAGGGTATAACCGTCTACTTTTCCGATTCCTTCACCGTCTACGCCCATGTCGGAAATTGTCACAACTGCCATATCATTTTTCTTTAACATACTGTTCTCCTTCACTGATTCAATAAAGGACGAAAGATTCTTCTTTCGCCCTCATCATTCTATGTTATATACTAGTCTTCCGCAGGTTCGATTCAAACAACCTGTTGTAGCCAAGCCAGTCTGTTGTATTTTTATCTTTGAAAATCTCAGTCAGCGTCTGCATTTTTGCATCGGTACAATCTGCAAAATTCAGTGCCACCGCCTCGGCAAGCGCCGGTTTCTTCGGGGAACCATATTCCAGCTCACCGTGATGTGCGATAATACAATGCTTCAGCTCACTTGAAAGCTTTTTCGGGAAATCCGGGATCTCACGAATCGCGTCATCCAGCATTTCCACTCCGATCACGATATGTCCCAGCAGCTGCCCGTCATCCGTGTAATCATTGTCCGGGAATGAAGAGAGTTCCTGTGTCTTTCCGATATCATGGCACATTGCCGCGGTATACAGAAGATCTTTATTTAAAATAGGATATGCTCCCACCATGTATTCACACATCTTGACGACGCTGAGAGTATGCTCCAGAAGCCCTCCCGCAAATCCATGATGTACGGTTTTCGCTGCAGAATGGCTTTTGAATCGCCGGATAAATGCTTCGTCTTTCACGAAATAGTACTGGATTACCTGTTGCAGATATGGATTCTTTACCTGTGCCCCGTAATGCATCAGTTCTTCGTACATTCCGTCTACACTCTTTTCGCTGGTAGGCATGTAATCCGCCGGATTATATTCGCCCTCACCGGCTACTCTCAGCTGCCGGATGTTCAGCTGAAGATTTCCATTATAACTGATTACTTCACCAAATACTTCCACGAAATCCTTCTCATCATAGTCCGCAATTCCGTTGGAGTTCGGATCCCAGACTTTACCGTCCAAAGTACCTGTTTTATCCTGCAGGATCAGATTGTCATATGGTTTCCCATTTCTGGTCTCCGCGCTTCTTTTTCCTTTGCAAAGATAAATTGTCCTGATTGTCTCGCCTTCATGTAATGTATTGATGTATCTCATGTCAATCCTCTTTCTAACTCTATTCTTTACTTCCGACCGTAACGTTAAATTCTATATCCACATATCCGGAAGCTCCCTGACGCATGCCCTTTACTTTGATCTGCTGCCCGACTTCGCATTCCATCAGACGCTTTCCGAAACCAGAAACGGTCTTCACCTGATTCTTATTCATTTCTATAAGAATATCTCCACTCTGGATTCCGGCTTTCATCACCGGTGAGTCGGCTTCTACTTCTTTGACGTAAATGCCTTCCGGGAGTCCGTCTTCTTCCGAAACGCTGTCCGGTACCTCTACTCCCTTTACTCCCAGATATGGACTTGCTTTCCCATTGGAGAGCTGTTCTATATACTGTTTCAAATCAGAAACCGCATAAGCAGTAACCAGATTCATGCTTTCATTATCGGTAATCTTCTGATCGATAATCCCGATAACTTCCCCATTCGTATTAAACAAAGCTCCGCTTCCTCCCGGAGCTGCCGCTATATCAGTCGTAAGCAGCCTGTACTCACCGTCCGCCACGGCCACCCGGTTTTTCACAGAACTGATAATGCCATATCCGGTACCTCCCGCGTATCCAAATTGTTTGCCAAGTGCAATTACAGGGTCTCCTTTTCCTACAATGTTGGAGTTTCCAAGCGTTGCCGCGACAATCTGCCCTGCTGTCGAACTGGAAAGCAACCTTCGTTCAACAGAGAATACTGCCATTCCCAGATTTCGATCCTGTTTCTTTAGTGATGCCGGATACGTTACACCGTCTGAAAATGTCACATTCAGGCTTTGGGCATCCTTCATGATTCTCGCAGGTGCCAGAATTATGATTTCCAGTGCATTCTCCCATACAATGGTGCCGGAAACACTGTTCACATCATCATAGACAATATTTTCCCAGTTATCCTCATTCTTTACTGCACTGACCTCCACGACACATTTGTTTGCCTGAGAAGCCACCTGATAGAGTGCCCGGCTCATTTCCCGGTAATTATCGACCGTCAGGGCAGGATATGTAACCGCTTCTTCCTGCTGTACGTCTCCTTCTCCTTCCCCCGTCGGATCCTTCTCCGTCACATCTTCATCCGTATCTTCGGGAATCGAAACGGTGCCGCTTTTTCCTGAAAAAATAACTTCTGCCCACGGTCTTGCCGCACAAAATGCCAGACAGGCAGTAAGACCGAATATCAAGCCTTTGCCTGCTGTTTTACAGATTATATTTCTTAGCTTTTTCCCAGTCATCTGTTCATCTTTAAACGTCTCCTGAAGAAAAGAATAATGTTCCTCTTCTTCATGATCGGACGCTTCCGGATTCTGTGACATAGATTCTTGCACTTTCTGATCTTCATCCCGCTTTTTGAACATGTTATTTCTCCTTCAATTCAAAGCGTTTCGTTCAATGCTCTCTTTAGTAGTATACATGATTCTGCTTCAATGTTCAATGATAATAAATTTATCCTTTTCACTTTCATTTCCAATATAAATACTGTAGAATAGAAACAGATAAAATATGAGGTGTAATTATGAATAAGAAAACTTTATATAAACTTGAATTTGATAAAATCATTAATATGCTCACAGAACATGCTTCCTCCCCGGGAGGAAAACAGGCCTGTCAGAAGCTGAAACCGATGACTGACATCGGAGCGATTGAAACCGCCCAGGAACAGACTGCCGCGGCATTTACCCGAATCATCAAGAAAGGTCATCTTTCTTTCAGCGGATGCTATGCTGTGACCGATTCCCTGAAACGACTGGAAATCGGCAGTGCGTTAAATGCAGCGGAACTTCTTCGAATCGGAAAGCTTCTGAAAGTGGCAGCACGGGCGAAGGTTTACGGCAAACACGATACTGTGGAAGAATGCGCGGATTGCCTGGATGCATACTTTGAACAGATTTCTCCGCTTGCCCCGGTCTGCGCCGAAATTGATCGTTGTATTATCAGCGAAGACGAAATCAGCGATGATGCCAGTTCAAAGCTGAAGCAGATACGCCGCAGCATTTCTGGAATGAATGACAAAATCCATTCCACATTAAACGGACTGTTAAACGGCTCACTTCGTTCCTATTTGCAGGATGCCATCATCACGATGCGTGGTGACCGGTATTGCCTTCCGGTGAAAGCAGAGTACCGCAGTCAGGTACAGGGCATGATCCACGATCAATCCTCTACCGGCTCTACTTTGTTCATCGAACCAATGGCGGTTGTAAAATTGAATAACGATTTGAAGGAGCTTTATGCCCAGGAACAGGAGGAAATTCAGGCCATTCTCGCCCGGATCAGTGCGGATGTGGCTGAATATACCGAAGAGATCCGCACCGATTACCGCGTCATGACCGAACTGGATATGATTTTTGCAAAAGGTGCTCTGGCACTGGATATGAACGCAAGTCGTCCCACTTTTAATACAAAAGGGCGAATCCGAATCCGTGAGGGTCGACATCCTCTTCTTGACAAGAAAAAAGTTGTGCCGATCAGTGTTACGTTAGGAGATACTTTTGATCTGCTCATCGTCACAGGACCAAATACCGGCGGCAAGACGGTTTCTTTGAAAACGGTTGGGCTGTTTACTCTGATGGGGCAGGCCGGACTTCACATTCCGGCACTTGACCGTTCAGAACTTTCTGTATTCCGGCAGGTTTTCGCGGATATTGGGGATGAGCAGAGCATCGAACAGTCTCTGAGTACGTTTTCTTCCCACATGACGAACATCGTATCGTTCTTGAAACACGTAGATGAAGATTCGCTGGTACTTTTCGATGAGCTTGGCGCAGGAACAGATCCGACAGAAGGTGCTGCACTTGCCATTGCAATTTTGTCTTATCTGCATAATCGGGGAATTCGCACCATGGCTACCACACACTACAGCGAACTGAAGGTATTTGCACTCTCGACACCGGGCGTGGAAAATGCCTGCTGCGAGTTCGATGTTGAAACCTTAAGTCCCACCTACCATCTACTGATCGGAATTCCCGGAAAGAGTAACGCGTTTGCAATTTCTGAGAAGCTCGGACTCCCCTCTTACATCATTCAGGATGCCAAAAGCCGTCTGAGTGAGGAGGACGAATCCTTTGAGGATCTGCTGACCGATCTGGAGGCAAGCCGCAAAACCATTGAAAAAGAGCGGGATGAAGTTGCTTCCTATCGTCGGGAGATGGAACGCATGAAATCCGAAATGAAGATCAAGCAGGATAAGCTGGACGCACAGCGCGACAAGATTCTCCGGGAAGCCAACGAAAAAGCAAGCGCTATTGTAAGAGAAGCGAAGGATTTTGCCGATGAGACTATGAAAAATTTCCGCAAATTCGGCAAGGAAAATGTGTCTGCTGCCGAGATGGAGAAAGAACGGGAACGCATCCGTAAACAACTGGCAAAGACACAGAATTCTTCCCGTATCGAACCTGCAAAACCGAAAAAGGAGCACAAGGCTTCTGATTTCCACCTCGGAGATTCCGTCAAGGTACTCAGTATGAATCTTACCGGAACAGTGAGCTCCCTTCCTGACGCAAAAGGTAATCTTTTCGTACAGATGGGAATCTTGCGCTCCCAGGTATCCATGTCGGACCTTGAAATCATTGAAGAACCACTGACAATTACCGCAAAACAGATGCGGCGTACTTCCAGCGGCAAAATGAAAATGAACAAATCCATGCACATCAGTTCCGAGATTAATCTTCTCGGTAAAACGGTGGATGAAGCCGTTGCTGAACTCGACAAATACCTGGATGATGCGTATCTTGCCCATTTAAGCCCGGTCCGCATTGTACACGGAAAGGGAACCGGTGCACTGCGCAATGGCATCCATCAATATCTGCGCCGTCAAAAGCATGTCAAATCCTTCCGTCTCGGAGCATTTGGCGAGGGAGATGCCGGTGTAACGATTGTAGAATTCAAATAAGACTGTGCGAACAGTAAACCACAGGTATGCTATCTCATTGAAAGGACATAAATCATGGTAACAAAACAGAAAATTTTAATTGTAGATGATGATGAAAATATTGCAGAGCTGATTTCTCTCTACCTGACGAAGGAATGCTTTGACACAATGATGGTACACGATGGTGAAGATGCTCTGACTGCGTTTGACAGCTACCATCCGAACTTAGTTCTTCTGGATCTCATGCTTCCGGGAATTGACGGCTATCAGGTATGTCGTGAAATCCGCAGCAAATCCAGCACACCGATCATCATGCTCTCTGCAAAAGGGGAGGTTTTCGATAAAGTACTCGGTCTGGAACTCGGAGCTGATGATTACGTACTCAAACCCTTTGATTCCAAAGAGCTGGTCGCACGTATCAAAGCTGTTTTAAGACGTTATCACCCTGCAAAATCGGAACAAAATACTCCGGACCGTGGAAAATGTGTGGAATACCCCGGCATCGTGATCAATCTTACCAACTATTCCGTCATGGTGGACGGTGTAAATGTTGACATGCCGCCGAAGGAGCTGGAACTTCTGTATTTTCTTGCTTCTTCTCCCAATCAGGTATTTACCAGGGAACAGCTTCTGGATCAGATTTGGGGATATGAATACATCGGAGATACCCGCACGGTCGACGTACACATCAAACGTCTTCGTGAAAAGATAAAGGACCATCCGTCCTGGAGACTGAGCACGGTCTGGGGCATAGGCTATAAATTCGAGGTGAAAGAATGAAAAGTACTCTCTACATGAAATTTGTGCTTTTATATGCTATTTTCGGATTTTTGAGTCTTTTTACGGTAAGTGCACTTTCATCGACACTGACTTCCAGTTATCTGGAACGTGAGATATCGGGAAATTTATATCAGGAGGCGAATCTGGTCACCTCCGACTATCTTCCAAGATATTTTTCGGAACAGATTTCTACCGCGGATGTCTACACACAGCTGAACGGAATGCGCTCTTATCTGGATTCAACGATCTGGTTTGTTGACAAAGAAGGAAACATGATCGCATCTGCCAAAAGCGAAAATGCTTCCTATATTCCTTCTTACATTGAGGATTTTGATCCGGCTGAAGCGGGAAGCAGTCAGTATCTGATTGGTGATTATCACGGATATTTTGATCAGAAAATGATCACTGTGATCGCACCTGTAACACAGAAATTTTCTACCAAGGGGTATCTGCTGATCCATAAGCCTTATCGCGACATAGATCAAAGTCGTTCCATCATTACCCGGAACACCGCAATTATAGTTTTAGTTGTATATTTGTTGTCTTTCATGATTTTTATGGGAATACATTTTTTCATCTACCGTCCGCTCTGTAAAATCACGGATGCCGCCAAGCAATATGCTTCCGGCAATCTGGACGTCGTGATTCCGGTTGATACTCAGGATGAAATGGGCTACCTGTCCGCTTCCCTGAATTACATGTCTTCTCAACTAAAAGATATGGAAGATTACCAGAAAAAATTTGTGGCGAATGTCTCACACGATTTCCGTTCCCCTCTGACTTCCATCAAAGGTTACGTGGAAGCCATGGCCGATGGCACAATCCCTCCGGAAATGCAGGATAAATACTTGAAGATCATTCTGTTCGAAACGGAACGTCTGACAGATCTTACCCGAGATTTGCTCACCTTGAACGAATTTGACACCAAAGACCTTCTTCTGGATAAGACATCTTTCGATATTCATGAAGTCATACGAAACACAGCCGAATCCTTCGAAGGAACCTGCACGGCAAAGAAAATTACGATTGAGCTTCTGTTTGCTTCTCGCAAACTGCATGTTTATGCTGACAAACGCAAAATCCAACAGGTACTCTACAACCTTCTGGACAATGCAATTAAGTTCAGCGGCACGGATTCCTCGATTACCGTCGAAACCACTGAGCGCGGAGAAAAAGTGTTCGTTTCTGTAAAAGATAACGGAATCGGCATTCCCAGATCCAGTCTGAATAAGATATGGGAACGTTTCTATAAAACAGACGCTTCACGGGGGAAAGACAAAAAAGGAACCGGACTTGGTCTTTCCATCGTAAAAGAAATCATCCAGGCTCACAATGAAAACATCAACGTGATCAGTACAGAAGGCGTTGGAACTGAATTTATTTTCTCTTTGCAGAGAGGATAAAGAAACCCGCCGTATCCCGATCCAGCTTCTCGCTGAGTCTTGATACGGCGGGTTTTCCTATAGCTAATCATGTCTGACTGATTCTCTGATTGTTAATACATCATTTTCTGAATTGCTTCGCTGTCCATATTATCTCTTGTCACCCAGGTGAATCCTGCATTCACTTCTGCTTCATTGCCCTGACTGAGGATCGCGCGTGCGCAGGCTACGACTGTAGCGTAACCGATTCCGTATGGATTCTGAACAATCAAGCCATCCAATGAACCTTCTTCCAGACGCTCCAGCTGTTCCTTTCCGCCATCAAAGCTGACCACTTTGACATCATTTCCATCCAACTCCTCCAGAACACTGAGTACCAGTTTTGCCGTCGTTTCATTCGTTGTATAGATTCCCTTCACATCCGGGTGTTTTTCCAATATATACTTCACTGCATCTTCCTGAGTCATACTTGCAGCAGCCTCGTCCACGTCCGGAGTATCACTGTCTTCACCATCTTTCTCCGGCTCGCTGCTGCCATTGTCCTCTGTCTTATCTTCTTCTTTTTGTTCCAGTTCAATCTGCTTCTGTAAATCTTCCAGATCATCCAGGTGATACTTTTCTACCACCTGCACATTCGAATGCTTCTGCTGAATCGTATTTTGGAATCCTTCTTCTCTCTCTTTTGCTGAGGTTGATTTGTTATCATGCATCACAGCAATTACTTCGCCCTCATTATCAATCATATCGCAAAGCTTATTCGCCGCCATGGCCGCTGCTTCCATGTTATTTGTATCGATCATACATACGATATCCTGATAATCTGTCCCCGAATCAAATGCTACTACCGGAATTCCATTTTCAGCCGCCAGATCAAACTGTACTTCACAGGCCCCAGAGTCAACTGCCGCAATTCCTATTGCTGACGGATAGCGTGCCAGTTCTTCATCCAGAATATTTACCTGGTCATCCACATCATCTTCCATCGCCGGTGCAGAATACGTCAGCTTGACTTTATCATCACCCTTATATCCCAACATACTGTTCATATCATCAATGGCTCTCTGAGCTCCTGCCTTGATTTCTGTCCAATAAGCAGATGAACTGCCTCTTCCAATAATGGAAATGCTTGTTCCCTTCTCAAGCGTAAGCCCCTGTACATTTCCATAAGCCATCGGCTGCAATACATCCAGATTGCTCTGCTTTTCATTGGTCTGCACTTCTGTCTTATTCGTAGCAGTATTGCTGTCATTTCCAGTATTCTGCGCCTGTTCACTGCATCCCATTACAAACAAAGATACGCACAAGATCACAGCTAAACTATTCCATCGTTTTCTCATATAACCTCGCTCCATTTCGTCTGTCCAGTATTCTTTCTCTTCGTGTAAATATCAAGTTCGACTCGGCAGAACCGTAAATCCGCTTGTTCATATACTAACCACTATACACCAAAACCCTAAAAATGGGGAGAAATTTTTTCTTAAGATTTCGTAAAGATTCTATGCATAATTTACAAAAATATGAGCAGGGTTATGCAATGTTCATAATTTAAAGCATAAATTCCCTTGTATATTTACGAATGATGTATTAGAATAGAATCATGCTGAACAGCAAAACTTTTATATAAAAGGAGGATACATAACTATGGCACATGTAATTTCTGATGAATGTGTAAGCTGTGGCGCTTGCGAAAGCGAATGCCCAGTAGGAGCTATCGCTATGGGTGATGATCATATGCAGATCAACGCTGACGCTTGTGTTGATTGCGGCGCTTGCGAAGCAGCTTGTCCTACAGGAGCTATCAGCGCTGAATAATCAGCTTTCTGCAACTCTGATGTAGCAAAGTAAAAGGCAGTGGATTTTAGAATCCGCTGCCTTTTTTGCAGGATTTGTCGAACGATTTTTCCTCCATTTTCAATATTCTATGCTACAATGTAAGTGTTACATGTACTAGCTTCAGAAACTTTTTTGTTTTCTGAAGGTCATTAATAGAATAAGGGGGTATCGTATGGGCGACGTTCATTATATGATATCAGAAGCGGCAAAACAAGTAGGCGTGGAATCCCACGTCCTGCGTTATTGGGAAGAAGAACTGAATCTCCCGATCGGACGCACTGATATGGGGCATCGACACTATACGAAGGAGGATATACAGCTTTTTTGCTGTATCAAAGAACTGAAAAATCAGGGTATACAACTAAAGGATCTTAAAGGATTAATTCCTGACCTGATTCGTACCCGGGAAATACTGAAAGCCAAAAATAATCACCCCAAAGAAGATCCGGATCTTAAAGGCCGAACCTCTGAGCCACTTCCTTCTGAAAGCGGTACCGGCACTCCCGTCCAGGACCCAACTCTTGCATTTCGCGCAGTAGTACAGGAAATCATTACCGGAAACAATAAAGTTCTGGAAGAGCTCATTACCAGAAGTGTCTCTGAAAAAGTAAACAAAAACATGGATTTTCTTCTTCAGGCGAAAGAGCGCCAGGAAGAAGACCGGTTTCGAAAACTGGATCACTTGATCCGGCAACAGCAGAATAGTCGACGCGAGGCAGCAAGACCTGCTCCTGTACGATATCTGCACAAAATCTTTGGAGAAACCTAAATCTTATTTTCATATTAGGCACTTACACAAAAAGATTGCACCACGGTGCAATCTTTTTACTCGTCATAATCCTGTTTTCTCTGTGAATTTGCAAATTTCGTGTATTGTGGCAGCCAGGTCAGCGTAACCGTACCGATCGGACCATTTCTCTGCTTGGCAATAATGATCTCTGCCTCATTCACATGTTCTGTATCTTTATTATAGTAATCGTCTCGGTAAATAAACATAACCACATCCGCATCCTGCTCGATCGCCCCGGATTCACGAAGATCCGAGAGCATCGGACGATGATCCGGTCTCTGCTCTACCGCACGGCTGAGCTGTGATAACGAAATAACCGGAACATGCAGTTCTCTCGCAAGAGCTTTCAGTGAACGGGAAATGTCGGAAATTTCCTGCTGACGCGACTCACTTCTTCCTCCTACACTTCCGCTCATAAGCTGCAGGTAGTCGATAATGATCAGTTCCAGATTGTGTTCCAGTTTGTATTTTCTACATTTGGAACGCATTTCCGAAATAGAAATTCCAGGCGTATCGTCAATGATCAGATTGGATCGTCCGATGATTCCTGCACCCTCGATCAGCTTCTCCCAGTCGGAATCTTTTAGATTACCGGTTCTCAGAAGCTGTGCATCCACATAGGATTCCAAAGAAAATAATCGATTTACCAGCTGTTCCTTTGACATCTCGAGACTGAAAATAGCTACGGTTTTATTCTGCCTGAACGCAACATGCTGCGCGATATTCAGGACAAATGCCGTCTTTCCCATAGACGGTCTGGCTGCAACCAGAATCAGGTCGGACGGCTGAAGTCCGGATGTCTTGTAATCCAGATCAATGAAACCCGTCGGGATTCCGGTAACCGTACCTTTGCTTTTCGAAGATTTTTCAATTTTCTCCAATGCATTTAATACAACCTGCTTGATTGGTACGAAATCCCCGTTATTTCGATTCTGAACCAGTTCGAATACTTTTTTCTCAGTCCGTTCCATAATCGCTTCTACCGGTTCCTTAGCCAGATAACAGGCATTCGCGATTTCCTCATTCATCTTGATCATTTTGCGAAGTGTTGACTTTTCAGCAACAATCTCCGCATAATACTTCACATTTGCCGAAGTCGGCACAGCAGCGAGCATATCCCGCACAAATTCCAGACTGCTGATTTCCTCAGGAACATCCTTCTCTTTCAAACGGTTCTGCAACGTGATCAAATCAACAGGCTTTCCTTCGTTGAACAACTCCACCACCGAATCAAAGATCACTCCATAAGCGGTCTGATAGAAATCATCTCCACAAATAATCTCGGAAGCCGTTGTGATCGCATCCCGGTCCATCAGCATAGCACCGACAACAGACTGTTCTGCTTCTATACTGTGCGGCGGTACCCGCTTGATAAGCGCTTCATCCATTCACAGCTCCCCCTATGCCTCTCCTACATGTACTTTCAGCTCTGCCGTTACTTTCGGATGCAATTTTACCGGCACAAGATGCATTCCAAGTGTTTTTATCGATTCTTTTAATTGAATTTTCTTTTTATCGATATCAATTCCCATCTGCTCTTTGACAGCAACTGCAATCTCCTTTGATGAAACAGAACCAAATGTCTTGCCGCCTTCCCCGGTTTTGATCTTCAGTTCTACTTTACCTTCTCCAAGTTTTGCTGCCAGTTTCTTTGCAGCATCAAGATTTTCCTGAGCAACTTTTTCCTCATTCTGCTTTTTCAGCTTCAGATCATTCAAATTCTTTCCATTTGCTTCAACCCCAAGCTTTTTCGGTAAAATAAAGTTTCTTGCATATCCGTCATTTACATTTACAATTTCTCCTTTTTTCCCAAGAGACTTCACGTCCTGCATTAAAATAACTTTCATCTAGATATCTCCTTCTTCAATCATAATATCAATTGTTTTCTTAAGTGTCTCGATTGCTTTCACCATATCGGTATGTTCGAACTGCGCCCCGGCTGTATTGATATGTCCGCCTCCGCCCAGTCGTTCCATAATGATCTGAACATTTACCTCATCAATCGATCTTGCGCTGACATAAATCTTTCCGTTATATACAGTAAGTACAAAGGACGCTTTGATTTCCTCAATATTGAGAAGTTCATTTGCCGCCTGTGCACCAATGATCGTCGGGCTTTCAATTCCCAGATGTTCTCCTCTGGCGATTGCATAAACATCCCTGTAAACTTCTGTACTGCTGATAACCGATGCTTTCGCTCTATAAGAAGCCATGTCGTCCCGGAGAAGTTTGCGAACATAGGTAATATCCGCTCCACATCTTCGCAAATATGCTGCCGCCTCGAATGTACGTACTCCTGTCCGATTCATAAAATTATTCGTATCAACCAGAATACCTGCATACAGACTGTTTGCTTCCATCACAGTCATCTTCAAATCGTCTGCAATATACTGCAAAACCTCTGCAACCATTTCACAGGCAGAAGAAGCATACGGCTCAATATAAGACAAAACCGCATTTTCAATCACTTCATCGCTCTGGCGGTGATGATCCAGAACCGCAATCGTCTTCGTCATGCGAAGAAGCCGTTCGCATTCCGTCATCTTTGGCTTATTCGTATCCACTACAACAACCATCGTATTTTCATCCGCCAGTTCCTCCGCCTCTCGGGGGGTGACAAACAGATCCTCCGGGTATGCTGTATTATTAGAAAATGCTTCATACAATGGCCGTAATGTTACCGAAATATCATCCAACACGATATTGACCTTCTTCTCCATCGCAGATGCCGCACGATAGATTCCGATTGCTGCGCCAAAAGAGTCTACATCCGGTATCTTGTGCCCCATTACGATCACACGCTCTTTTGCAATGATAAACTCCCGGAGTGCCTCAGCCTTGACACGAGCTTTCACACGCGTATTTCTGGAAGTCTGTTCACGTTTTCCGCCATAATAAGTAATTCCTTTGCAATTTTTTACAACTGCCTGATCACCACCACGGGCAAGAGCCAAATCAATTGCAACGCGGGCATAGTTATACCCCGCCGAATATGTGTCCTTGCTCAGTCCCAATCCGATACTGAGCGTAGCCGGAACCTGATTTCCAATATTTACGTTCTTCACATCGTCCAGAAGCGAGAACCGGTCCGCTTCCATCCGATTGAAACTTTCCTTCTTAATTACAATAAAATACTTATCTTTCTCCAGCTTCTTTGCAATACCATTCAGATTTGCAATATACTGGTTGATCTTACGGTCGATCAGAGCCACCAGAAGAGACTGACGAACCTCTTCCACACTCTCCATCACTTCATCATAATTATCGATGTAAATCAGTCCGGCAACAAGGCGCTGTTCCTCATTTTCACGAATATAAGCATTCAATTCGGTTACATCCTGCAAATGAACTGCAACGAAATATTCCTTCTCTTCCGGAAATTCCAGCAACTGTTCAGATTCATTAAAATCCTCCACAGATACATATTGGATTTCTGCCTGATAATCCTTGTCCTTGTAACCGAATTCCAGATTGACCGTCTCCCCTTCTTCCTTCGGGAAAGCACTTCGGTTCAGTTCCGGAATATATCTGCTCAAATACGCATCTTTTCTCTTTTCTTCTCCCAACACATCGTCAAACTGTGTATTGGTCCAGATAATCTTACCATCACTTTGCAATATTGCATATGGTATAGACAATTCCTTTAACAGTGTATTCTGGACTACGCTGTACTGCGCAGCGAACTCCACCATGTCCGCCAGTACCAGCGATTTACTGTAAAAGTACATGACAGTCACACACGCAGCATACACGAGAACAAATACGCCCATGACGATTCCGGCTTTCTTATCGATCCAGAAAATCCAGATATTCATCGCTATCAGAAATAGCGTCATGATTGACGGCCACTGCATATAAAATTTTAATTGTCCTTGTAATTTGATATCCTGCTTCATAATAGTCATTCCTCATAATCAGCTGTACTGGTTGAACTTCGTTCTTTCGCTCACGGGCTTTCGCCCTATGAAAATCATAGCCCGCAAGCTTGCCTGCCAGCAGGCAGTCTGTCACTTTTGTTTTTCGTTTGGTTTTTCCCCGCCGTGCCAAGCTCAAGAACTTCGTTCTTTCGCTCACGGGCTTTCGCCCTATGAAAATCATAGCCCGCAAGCTTGCCTGCCAGCAGGCATCTTGCTGTCTTTGATTTTCGCACGGCTCATTGCCTACTTGAACATTATATCACCTTTCTTTTGTTTAGGGAAGTAGAAATGATTTTGTATCTTTATTCTAGTGTGCTGGCGTGAAGTTTTGTTTGGTATCAGGATGGTCTATATAATCCACACAATGAACTCATCTAATTCAAGCCATCATGTATCCAACACCACAATTCCACCTCCGTGGCTGCTCCGATAGCCAAAATCATAAGCATTTACGGCAAATAGTACAACAATTGTTAATTAGCACGTAGTATTCAGCACATGTTACGGCACACACCAAAAAATCCATAAAATGCTACGTAATGTCCCCTCTTTTCTCCGCGACTTCTCAGAGTTCCCTCCCCATTTGAAAAAGTCAGCCCGAAGAAGGGCGCATAGATTGATATCGAACAATCCAGTCGTGCTTTTAGCGGAGGTGAAATCCGGTGCTTACGCAGTCTTAGGTGCGAGGGCATTCCCGAGCACCTTAGTCTGCGTTAGCAACTAGTTCACCGCAGCGTCACGACGTTCGCTATCAATCTATGCGCCCTTCTTCGGGCGTCCCTTATTCAAAAAAACACTTTTTATTATTTTGTATTATATCCATCTGGATTCTGGCTCTGCCATCTCCATGAGTCTTCACACATTTCTTCGAGTCCGCGCTCTGCAACCCATCCGAGTTCTTCTTTTGCCTTCGTTGCATCAGAATAGCAGGTTGCGATATCGCCAGGTCTTCTTGCTTTGATCTGGTAAGGAATCGGTTTTCCACATGCTTTTTCAAATGCATGAACCATATCCAATACGGAATATCCGGTTCCGGTTCCAAGATTGTACACGCATACACCGGCTTTTTCTTCAATCTTCTTAAGTGCTTTTACGTGGCCGATTGCAAGGTCTACAACATGGATGTAATCACGCACGCCGGTTCCGTCATGTGTATCGTAATCGTCGCCGAATACGCCGAGGCACTCCAGCTTGCCGATAGCAACCTGAGTGATATACGGAATCAGATTGTTCGGAATTCCCTTCGGATCTTCTCCCATCAGACCGCTCTTATGTGCTCCAATCGGGTTGAAGTAGCGAAGAAGCACTACATTCCATTCCGGGTCTGCAGTATGCAAATCTGTCAGAATCTGTTCAAGCATCCATTTTGTCCATCCGTATGGATTGGTACAGGTTCCTTTCGGGCATTCCTCTGTGATCGGAATGAATGCCGGATCTCCGTAAACAGTAGCTGAAGAGCTGAAGATAATATTTTTAACGCCATGATTGCGCATCACTTCACAAAGAGTGAGCGTTCCGCCGATGTTATTCTGATAGTATTCCAACGGTTTTGCTACAGACTCACCTACTGCTTTCAGTCCGGCGAAATGAATAACGGAATCTATGCTTTCTTTTGAGAAAATCTCATCCAGCGCAGCTCCGTCCCTGATATCTGCCTGATAGAAAGTTACCTTTTTCCCGGTAATCTTCTCCACACGTCTAAGTGCTTCCTCAGAAGAATTGCATAAGTTGTCCACAACAACTACGTCATAGCCTGCATTTAAAAGTTCTACGCATGTATGACTTCCAATAAATCCAGCTCCACCCGTTACTAAAATTGCCATGATCTAATCCTCCTATATGTTCGAATCATTTCTTCTAAACTTACTATATCATACTTTTCTGAAATAGGGAATACTTTTTACTAAATTTTTCAATTATATTTACTAAAAATATTGGTCGTTTTACTAAACGCCCATCCTTTTATATAAGATAAAAGCCCTTGCCGGACAAGCACGGGCTCTCTATCTTTATTTGTACTTATCAATAATCTCACGCATGGTATCCCATTTAGCTTCCATATCCTTAACCAACTTGAACTGAGTTCTGCAGCGATCCAGGTTATGATTTTCGCGATGGATCTTAAAATAAGTATCCCCCTGCAGGTAATCGGTCAGGAAACGCATACCACATTCAAAGGTCATGACCATAGCGCCCGTTGGCATCAGGTCGATTTCCTTCTCTGTCAGTTTACCTCCACAACCCTCAATAAATCCCTTTGCATAGAGATCGAAGAGTTCCATATCGCAGGAAACTTTCGAAAGATCCTGTTCATCTTCCGTAGCTGTACTCGCTCCGAAACGGATCGAATCACCGAAATCATTCATGGCAAGTCCAGGCATAACCGTATCCAGGTCGATTACACAGATGCCTTTCCTTGTCTTGTTATCAATCATGATATTGTTCAGCTTCGTATCATTGTGCGTAACACGGAGCGGGATCTCTTTCTTTTCCAGCAGATCCGCGAACACATTTGCCAGATGTTCATGCTCCAGAACAAACTGAATCTCCTTCTGTACAGAAGCAGCACGTCCGCATACATCATCTTCCACCGCTTTCTTAAATACCTGGAATCTTGCTTTTGTATCATGGAATCCTTCAATCGTCTCATGAAGCGTTTCTGCCGGATATTCTGCAAGGAGTCTCTGGAAATTACCAAAAGCGACTGCACTCTGATAAAAGTCTTCCGGACTTTCTACCTGATCGTAACTGGTTGCATCCGTAATGAATTTGTAAGATCTCCAGTATTCACCTTCAGAGTCTACAAAATATGGCATATTATCAACGGTACGGATCACATTCAGTGTCTCACGGTCCGGATTCCCTCCGTTTTCAATAATCTTCTTGCGCAGATAAGAAGTCACGTTCAGGATATTCTCCATAAGTTCTATCGGTTTTGTGAAAATGTTCTTGTTCATTCTCTGTAAAATAACCTTGATCGTTCCCATTTCTGCGATTTCAAATGTCAACAGATATGTATCATTAATATGCCCGCTACCATAAGGTCTTTCATCGATCAGCACGCCTTCATACCGGAACTGGCCTATCGCTTCATCAATTTTTCCTTTTCCCATTATGCTTCCCCCCAAAGTTTCTCAGGATAACGTCCTTCTGCCTTCATTTTCTTAATTGCCTGAACTACAACCGGTTTGTCTTCTTTATAAGTCACTCCATACCATTTATCTGCAGAAGCCAGAACTGCAACCGTTGCACGTCCTTCTTCCAGAAGTGTACTTACGACAGCCGGAAGGAAATATTCACACTTCATCGGATTTGATGCAAGTCCCTTTTCCAGAAATGCCGGGAATCCAGCCTTGATTTCATCTAGAATGCTGCGTGTGAATCCCCACATATTCATAGACACCAGTGTATCTCCCGGAAGTTCGGTCCATGACGCTCCATCATCTTCAGAATAAGCGATTCCACCGTTTCTCTTCTCAATACGTGTTCTTTCTGTGATGCGTACCAGTTCTCCGGCCTCATTCGTATCACACACTCCACGTGCCACATGACCATTGTCCGTAACCGTATTTTCCAGCTTATATCCTACCATCGTGTAACGATATTTATCATCATCCTCATGAGTTGCAAGATAATCATAGATAACCTGGAACGCATCTCTTCCATAGTAGTCATCTGCATTAATTACAGCGAATGGCCCGTCTATCTCATCGATCGCGCTCAGAACCGCATGAGCCGTTCCCCACGGTTTCACACGTCCTTCCGGCACTTCAAATCCTTCCGGAATATTGTGCAGATCCTGATATACATAAGCAACCTCCATCTGCTCTGCCATACGATTTCCGACAGCCTCTTTAAAATCTGCTTCATTTTCTTTTTTGATAATGAAAACAACTTTTTCAAAGCCTGCGCGCTTTGCGTCAAAGATGGAGAAGTCCATGATGATATGTCCCTGCTCATCTACCGGATCAATCTGTTTGAGTCCACCGTAACGACTTCCCATTCCTGCCGCCATGATTACTAATACTGGTTTTTTCATTTTCCATCTCTCCCTACTTTTATTTTCGTTTTACTTACTTTAACTAAGTCCATAATATAACTTTTTCTCTCTTTCGTCTTTATATAATCAATCTCTAAATTTGTCTTATTATATCCTTATATATAGATTATTTCCGATTATTTGCACATATGTGAAAAATTCATTTGTATTATCTTTTTATCATTTTGCACTATCAGCCACTTATGATTGATTTTTTCCGAGCATTGGTTTAATATACTTATTGAGAATATATATTTCGGTTCAATGACTCTGATTATTTATCATTCGCACCGTCACACTGGAGGCAATATATGGGTTATATTGGCGTACAACTTGAAGATTCCATTCATATTGATGAATTATACACTGTTCATTATTTTGAGTACATGAATAATTTTTCTTTTGCAGGTGAATCCCACAATTTCTGGGAGTTTCTCTATGTAGACAAAGGAGAAGTCGGTGTCATTACGGAAACGACCTACCACCTGCTAAAAAAGGGCGATATTATTTTCCATCAGCCCAATGAGTTCCACGCAGTAAAGGCAACCGGTGATTCTGCCCCCAATCTGGTCGTGGTATCATTTGCATCGAAATCGCCAGCCATGAATTTTTTTGCCGGTAAGATCCTGCGAATTGATGAGTTGGAGCGAAACCTTCTGGCAGATACGATCATCGAAGCAAGAGACTGCTTCGCGTGTCGCCTGGATAATCCGTATCTGCAGCATATGGAAAAGAAAACACCGAATTCTTTCGGGGCAGAACAGATGATACGACTTGATCTGGAGCACCTGCTGATTCATCTGGTCCGCCATAATACCAATCCGATTGTTTTTAAGAAAAATTTCCCAAAACTCCCTCCCAAGTCAACCACAAGCCGGAGCGATACCGAGATTTTCAACCGGGTGGTAAATTATCTGGAAGCCCATATTCACTCGCATGTGACCATAGAGCAGATCTGCCGCGATAATCTGATCGGACGTTCGCAGCTTCAGAAGATTTTCCGCGAAAAATGTTCCAAGGGAGTCATCGAATACTTCTCATCCATGAAAATCGATGTGGCCAAGCAGATGATCCGAACAAATCACATGAACTTCACCCAGATTTCCGAACAGCTCGGTTATACTTCGATTCATTATTTTTCCCGGCAGTTTAAGAAAATCACCGGGATGACTCCTTCCGAATATGCCTCTTCGATCAAGGCCATGGCAGGCGGCAGTTTTGATGATTAACCGAATACACGCAAAACAAAAAGGCTGAATTCCCGGAAAATTTCCCGAGATTCAGCCTTAATATTTTAATTAATCCTGAACGTATGGCATTAAAGCGATATGTCTTGCTCTCTTGATTGCTACTGTAAGAGCTCTCTGATGTTTTGCACAGTTTCCTGTGATTCTTCTCGGAAGGATCTTTCCTCTTTCAGAAACATATTTCTTTAATTTTGCTACATCTTTATAATCGATTTCGTTGTTCTCTTTACCACAGAATACACAAACTTTTTTTCTTCTGCGGCCGCCTCTTCTCTTCATTGGAGAGTCTGGTCTTTCGCCTCTATTGTAAGCCATGATTGCTTTCCTCCTATTTTATTCTAACAGTTTGTAATAAGCTCTAATTAAACGGCAGTTCTTCATCAATTCCGTCCGGAATGTTCATAAAGCCGTCTGCACTGGCTGCTCCCGGAGCCGGCATGGATGGTGCAGGTGCTGATGTCTGAGGATGGGAAGCCGCGTAATTGTCGCTGGCTGACTTGCTCTCAGCAAACTCCTGTTCCTCAACTACAACCTCTGTTGTGTAGACCTTCTGGCCATCACGATTGGTGTAGCTGCCTGTCTGGATACGTCCTGAAACAACGATCTTAAGTCCCTGACGATAATACTTCTCAGCAAACTCAGCTGTACGTCCAAAGGATATACAGTTGATGAAATCCGCTGTCGCCTCACCGTCACGACGGAATCTTCTGTCTACTGCCAGTGTATATCTGGCAATCGCCAATGCGTTCTCTCCCGCGGAATATCTCACCTCAGGATCTCTTGTTAAGCGTCCCATTAAAATTACTTTGTTCAT
>JALFNN010000011.1 GCA_022774325.1 bacterium
TCTTCAAAAAATATAACATGCCCCGGGCATAATCGTTCTCCTGTCTTGGATCCAGAACAACGAAAGCTGCAGTCAGTGCCGAGCCGTCAAGATCCTGAGCCAGTGTATCGATCTCTTTCCGGTAGCTTCCGGTCATCTGCCTGTTGTAGGAGTCGGATTCTTCTTCCCATACCCAGTCGTTCAGATCACCTGCGTGGTAGAAGCATTCTTCCTTGTCACGAATGAGAAATGCAACTCCTTTATCCGTAGAAAGATAAGTCGACAGTTTCTGTCCCTGCGGCAGGCTGTAGGTGCGGCGGGATGCAACCGAAAGGAGAGGGATGTCCCTGGGGACGGTTCGCCCTGAAATGTCACGCGACAAAACAGCGTGAATCTGTTCCATGCCCATGTCCTTCAGTAAAGAGAATACGGAAGGATGAAAATGATCTGCGTGTTTGTGGCTGGCCAGTACCAGAATGGGTTTCTGCGGATTCAGTTCCGGGAGTTCTCCCTTAAAATAATCAAACAGATAATAGCAGCTTTCGGTTTCTGCCAGAAAACAACTGTGGTGAATATAGGTCACTTTCATAAGCATTTCCTTTCTGTCGGATTTTGATCTACCGGTTTATTTATAGTAACTGTTCAGAGCCAACCTCGAAAACACTTCGTGTTTCCTCAGTGTGGCGTATCCGCCAAATAGATTTGTACAAAAAAGTGCTCATGAATGCAAGCATTCAACGCCCTTTTTTGACAAATCTGCTTGACTCTGAACAATTACATTTTACAATATTGAGAGGTTTTTTACAAGAAGGTGTACATTGCTATTTCTATGCAGGATTGGTATAATACGAAGAGAAACGCTGCCTCTATATATATAATAGAGGAATCGGGGACATGGACCCGGAAAACAAATAAAGAGAACACTCTGATCGAATGGGCAGGTCAGACAGAAAATAAGAGAGGGCGAATGCCCGGAAAGGCAGATAATTATGGAAAACAGCAAAGCAAAAGATCAGAAAGTACTTCAGATGGTCCGCAGTCAGAAGGAGATGTATGTGATTTTTTCGGAATGTACGAAAATGCCGTATGTAGTGTGTGATCCGAAAACATATGACGATGAAATTCTCATCTATTTCAATGTAGACGAATGCAAAAACAAAGTAAGACAACTTATGAATGAAAAAATTCCGGTAAAAATCGTTAAAATCGAAAATCGGAGTTTCCTCGAGTTTTATGTCAGCCTTTATCCGATGGGGGTAAATGAGATCGTATATGATCTGGGATTGCCGAAAGAGATAAGAATACAGCTGGCGGATCTGGTGACCAGGAAGAACGACGGAAAGATGCCGAACGGACAGGAACGAATCGAAAATTCCGAATTTCAACTGACGGCACTTTACTATATGCAGGAGGCGCGGAGACTTCCGCAGGAAAAGGTTCTGGAAAGTGAAGAACTGCGCGAACTGAGCGAAGAGATGATGGCACATTTCCAGAAAGGAAAGTATTTTGTTGTATCTAAAGAAGGAAAAGAGATGGTGATTCTCAAACAGAAAGATGGAAAAGTATTTCAGCCGATCTTTACAGACGTGCAGGAGCTTGGAAAATTCCTGAGTGTACACCGTAAGGAGAAGCTGCAGACCGGAATCGTAGAAGCGGGAAAACTGATTGAAATACTGGTGCCGGGAGCCGAGGGCGTAGCGGTGAATCCCTTTGGTATAAATCTTCAGATGAAAATGCAAAAGAAACAATAATGAAAGAAAACGAAAGTAAAAATAAAAAAATAAAAAATAATCAAAAAAGGACTTATAATTTTCGCAAAAGTATTGTATAATGGATACGATATCAAAATACAACTCAAATGGAGGGTAAAACAATGAAAATTGCAATCGGCTGTGATCCAAATGCAACAGAGTACAAAACAATCTTAACACCGTTCATCGAAAGTCTCGGACATGAATGTGTAGATTTCGGAAGTGATGATCCGATTTATGCAAATACTGCAATCCGTCTGGCTGAGGCTGTAGCTGCAGGGGAGTGTGAACGGGGAATTCTCATCTGCGGAACGGGTATCGGTGTATGTATCGCTGCAAATAAAGTAAAAGGAGCATATGCAGCACTAGTGAATAATGTATATCAGGCACAGAGAGCCCAGCTTAGTAACAATGCAAACATCATCACGATGGGCGCACAGGTTACCGGAATTGAACTTGCAAAATGTCTGGTTAAAGAGTACTTAAGTGTATCTTATGATCCGAATTCACGTTCTGCCCCGAAAGTAGCAAGAATTACAGAGTACGAGAATGAAAAATAAGAAAAATAAGAGATAATAATCAGAGAATACCGTCGTAAAAGATAAGCATCGAGCGAAGCAGAAAACTTTTCCGGCGGTATTTTCATTGCCATGCATATGCCAAAGCTGTCCAGTGGACCATTTTTTAATTGCCATGCATATGTCAAAGATGTCCAGTGGATCTTTTTTAATTGCCATGCATATGTCAAAAAGGTCCAGTGGACCTTTTTTAATTAAAAGTTTACAATCCTGTTATTGAATATCTGGGGCGCAGGTTCTATAATGTGCATATTAGAGTATAGAAATGGAGATTTTTTTATGTTTTTTAGCGCTTATGGAATGATTGTGAAAGCAATTTATACTTTTTTTCAAACATTGATCTATGTAGTGCCTGCACTCCTGATTGCAATTTCCATGCATGAATTCGCACATGGATATATGTCTTATCTTCTTGGGGATCCGACACCGAAGATGGACGGAAGGCTGACACTGAATCCGTTCCGTCATCTGGATGTATGGGGAACCTTGTGCCTGCTGGTTTTTCATGTCGGATGGGCAAAGCCGATCCGGGTCAATACACGGAATTATAAAAATAAACGAAGAGATATGATTCTGGTGGCAGCAGCGGGGCCTCTGATGAATTTTATTCTGGCGTTTCTGTTCATGCTGCTTTACGGTCTGATCTACAAATTCGGAACCAGCGGAGTGCTCTTGAATTATCTATATGTGTTGAGTTATTATGGGGCACAGCTGAATGTGGGACTTGGGGTATTCAACCTGATTCCGGTGCCGCCGCTTGACGGGGCAAATATTCTGGCAGAGATCGTGCCTGCGGTTAACAGATTTTACAGCCGTTTCCGGCAATATGGATGGCTGATTCTGCTGCTTCTTCTCGGAACAAGAGTGCTGTATGTTCCGATGGAAGCGCTGATGAGTGCGATACTGAGTGTGCTGAAGAATGTGGTATGGTTCATACTGCGGATCGGCGTTGTTGTGGGAAGCGGCGGAGGAACCATTTTATAGTGGACTAAGGGGGAGTGAAGATGGGGGAATTACAGAATCATGCAGTGGAGATCATCCGCGAAGTCAAGAAAGCTGTTGTCGGAAAGGATGATGTGATCGAGCAGATCATGACTGCGATCATAGGAGGCGGCCACATTCTGATCGAGGATATGCCGGGGGTCGGGAAAACGACGATGGCACTGGCATTTTCCAAAGCGATGGGAATTCAGGAAAAGAGAGTACAGTTTACGCCGGATGTGATGCCGGCGGATTTGACCGGTTTTTCCATGTATCAAAAGGAAACCGAAAGATTTGTTTACCAGCCGGGAGCTGTGATGTGCAATCTTTTTCTGGCGGATGAGATCAACCGTACTTCTCCGAAGACGCAGTCAGCGCTTCTGGAAGTTATGGAGGAAGGATGTGTGACGGTGGACGGTGTGACGCGAAGCACCGGAAGGCCGTTCGTAGTTATTGCGACCGAGAATCCGGAGGGGTCGGCGGGGACACAGCTTCTGCCGGAATCGCAGCTGGACCGCTTTATGATCTGTATCCGGATGGGGTATCCGACGGTAGAGGAAGAGGTAGAGATTCTAAAGCGCCGTCAGATGGGCAACCCGGTGAATGAAGTGCAGAATGTGACGGGAGCGGAGCAGATCCTCTGGATGCAGGAAGAGGCATCTCAGGTGTTTATCCACGATTCCGTGTTTGAATATATCGCCAATCTTGCAAAGGCAACCAGAGAACATGAGCTTCTGACTGCCGGACTCAGCCCGAGAGGAACAGTGGCACTGGCGGCGATGGGGAGGGCAAGAGCATGGCTGAAAGGGAGAAATTATGTTCTGCCGGGAGATATCCAAACGGTATTTGGAAGCGTTGCGCTTCACCGGATCCGCCTGAATACCAAAGCGAAAGTGGGACATGCAAGGCCTGAGGAGATCCTGGAGCAGGTCTTAATGCAGGTGAAGGAACCGAATGTAAGGAAGAGATAATGTTTCGATAAAAGCGGGGAGCATGGGGAGACTATGATCAAACGTGCATGTATTTATATGGCGGCGGTATTGCTGACATTATATTGTTTTTTCCTGTATGAGGATGAAATCGTGGCGGCCATGCTGGTGGCCGAATTGATCTATTTTCCGCTGGCGTTCGGGTATCTGATGCTGCAGAAGAGGAAGATCATTGTCG
>JALFNN010000030.1 GCA_022774325.1 bacterium
CAAGGTTCTTTTTTTTCCTAATCCATGCAACAAACGATGACATAAACATGAGTAAGGTGAAAAAGAATGTGGTACGTTGTACAGGTCAGTACAGGTGCAGAAGAACGAATTCGTTTACAATGCGAAAAGAAGATAGACAAAAGTATTATGGAAGAATGTTTCATACCTCAGTATGAAGAGAAGAAACACTTCCGAGGTAAATGGACTGTTCAGAAAAAGATTCTATTTCCCGGTTATGTTTTTGTGGTTACAGATTATTTGAATGATTTATATGAAGAATTAAAACACATTGATGGAATGACCAAGATGATCGGAACCGGTCAGGAGATCGTTCCGCTCACCGATGAGGAAGTTGAGTTTATTCAGCATTTCGGCGGTGAGGATAAGATCGTTCAAATGTCAGAAGGAATAATTGAAAATTCACAAGTGAAAATATTGTCCGGACCTCTAGAAGGGATGGAAGCGTTCATTCGAAAGATTGACCGCCACAAGCGTAAAGCCTGGCTGGAAATCGAAATGTTCGGAAGAATGCAGAGAGTTGAAGTGGGATTGGAAATTATTTCCAAAACTGTGTAAAAAATGAAACTGAAATAACTACGTTGCTAGAAACATCATTTTTATACGATAAAAATACTGGTTATAAAAGAAAGTGCCATAAATGTAGGGCAAATAAATGCCCACAGGCATCGAAAGATTTGAGGGTCGGGAAGAAAAATGTATAAAAGGAATACATCGCATTGGTTCAAGCACTGGGATTTTATTTTGTTGGACTTCATATTAATAGAAGCTGCGTTCTATGTGGCGTATGTGGTACGAAATGGAGACCTGACTTTGCAGATGGATACGTTCATGCGAAGCATCTTCATTGTCCTGGGGCTGATTGATCTGGTGATGGGATTCCTGATGGAAACATATCGAGGTATTCTGAGACGAGGATACTGGCTGGAAGCAAAAGCGGTTGCACGTCATGTGCTCGTTGTTTGCGCCGGTGTCATCGTCTATCTTTTTGTAATTAAAGAATCTGCACATTCTTCGCGTCTGGCGATGTTTTATTTTCCGCTCATTGCATGGAGTTTCCTTTTTATAGGAAGATGTATTTTGAAAATGTGGCTGAGAAGCCACCGGGGACCGGCTGCCGGAAAACGGGGCATTATGCTGGTCGGATCAAAAAAGAATTATGAAGAACTTCTTAACAACTTTACCGATAATCCATACAGTGAATTCAAGGTTACCGGAATCGGGATCGTGGATGAAGAAGGCGAAAGAAGAGAATTCCATGGACTTCCGGTTATTTACGGAGTGGATCAGATCGCTGAATATTTGAAAACAGCCTGGACAGATGAAGTGATGTTCAGCATTCCGAATGAGATACCGCTTCCGGAGAAGCTGATTGATGAATGTGGAATCATGGGACTTACGGTGCATCTGAAGCTGGCAAGGCTGAAAAAAGAGAAGATGCGTCAGATGGTGGAGGAGATTGAAGGGTATACGGTGATCTCCAGCAGCATCAACATGGCATCACAGAAACAGGTATTTGTGAAGCGGCTTATGGACATCGCAGGAGGAATTGTCGGACTGATCGGTACGGCGGTTATCTTTGTGATTGTGGCACCGTGTATCTTTGTGAAATCTCCGGGACCGATCTTCTTCAGCCAGATCCGGGTTGGGAAGAATGGAAGGAAGTTTAAAATCTATAAATTCCGAAGCATGTATATGGATGCGGAAGAACGGAAGAAAGAACTCATGGCGCAGAATAATATCAAGGACGGCATGATGTTCAAGATGGATAATGACCCTAGGATTATTAAAGGGATCGGAAATTTTATCCGGGATTATTCCCTGGATGAGTTTCCACAGTTCTGGAATGTTCTGAAGGGGGATATGAGTCTGGTCGGAACCAGACCGCCTACAGAGGATGAGTGGGAGAAGTATGATCTGCATCATCGCGCCAGGTTGGCGATCAAACCGGGGATTACCGGGATGTGGCAGATCAGCGGCCGGAGCGACATTACCGACTTTGAAGAAGTTGTGAGGCTGGATACAGAATATATTAAGAACTGGGATTTGGGGCTGGATATTAAGATTTTGCTGAAAACAGTGTTGGTTGTGATTGGAAAAGATGGGGCGAAATAGAAAGCTCTATTTAGCAATGTCTACCATAAATTCTCAGTTGAGTTTTCACATGGATTTTGTTGACAGAAATCCAAGCTCATACAGAACTCGACCGGAATGTCGATAAACTATAGCAGAGGAGATGAGGATGATAAATAAATCTGATTTTCAGTAAGT
>JALFNN010000004.1 GCA_022774325.1 bacterium
GAAATTTTGTTTAAACAGGAGGTACGTATATGGCAGAGAATGAAATGATGGATATGGAAGAACCAAGTATACTGAAAAAAGATATGGAAGTCCTTACAGAAGAATTGATGAAGATGCATCATATCGACCCGAACCTGTATATAGAATATGATGTAAAAAGAGGATTGCGTGACTCTGCCGGTAAGGGTGTACTGACAGGGTTGACCGAAGTGTCTGATGTAAGCGGCTTTAATTTGATAAACGGAAGGAGAATTCCGGCGGAAGGGACGCTTTATTATCAAGGGATCAATGTTAATGATCTTGTGAAGGGGCTGGAAGGAAGACGGTTTGGATTTGAAGAAACGATTTATCTGCTTTTGTTTGGTAAGCTTCCTACTAAAGAAGAACTGGATATGTTTCTAAAAGTAATGTTCGAACTTGAAAATCTAAGCGGTAGATTTGTTCGCGATGTAGTCATGAAGGCATCCAATGCGAATATTATGAACTCTATGCAAAGATGCATTTTGACGCTTTATACCTATGATTCAGATCCGGAAAATATTTCACCGGATAATGTGCTGCGTCAGTCGTTGAGTTTGATTGCAAAACTTCCACTGATTGCGGTATATTCGTATCACGCTTATCGTCATTTCAGGAAGGATGATTCGCTTTTTATTAAAAATCCGAGGAAAGGACTGTCACTTGCAGAAAATATGCTTCTGATGCTCAGACCGGATGGTGACTATACAGAGCTCGAGGCAAAAGTCCTGGATATTGCGCTGATTCTGCATGCAGAGCATGGTGGTGGTAATAACTCAACATTTACGACGCACGTTGTTTCTTCGTCAGGAACCGATACATATTCCTCTGTGGCAGCGTCCATTGGATCTTTGAAAGGGCCGCGTCACGGTGGCGCGAATCTGAAAGTGCAGAAGATGTTTGAAGATATCAAGGCCAATGTGAAGGACTGGAAGAACGAAGAGGAAGTATCTGATTATCTTCAGAAAATTCTGAACAAACAGGCCTTTGACCGTACAGGCCTGATTTATGGTATGGGACATGCAGTGTATACGCTGTCTGATCCAAGAGAAGTGATTTTGAAGAAATTTGCGAAGGAACTGGCAGAAGAAAAGGGACGTACAGAAGAGTTCGAACTTTATGAAATGGTAGAACGGCTTGCAGGAAAGCTGATTATGGAACATCGCAAACTGTTCAAGAATGTATGTGCAAATGTGGATTTCTACAGTGGGTTTGTATATTCTATGCTTGGTATACCGGAAGAGCTTTTTACGCCGATTTTCGCGATTGCGCGTATGCCTGGATGGAGTGCGCATCGTCTGGAAGAGCTGATCAATGCCAATAAGATCATTCGTCCTGCCTATAAATATGTGGGGCATCATGAAGATTTTGTGGCGATGGAAGATCGGGGTTAGAATGATTTATAGATTTATCATATAGGAAATATTAAAAAAGGGATGTGGCTTTAAGCTACATCCCTTTTTCAAGAATTTCTTCAATTTTATCCTGCATTTCTTTGACAGAATGGCGTCTGGAACTGGCACATTCCTGCGCCTGTCTGCCGCAGATCAGACATTTGCGATAGATGGGTCTGGAGAGCTTTTCGCCGGTGATGTCAATTACATCGATGTCAAAAAGGCGGCCGAAGCAATCCGTTTCTTCAATCTGTGTAGTAAGTGTCTTGATGGAGATGGCAGGAAATTTGAGCGGCGATCCATTCATCTCCGGTGACTTCGTGAATCGGAATGGCTTCTAAAACCGGAATTTTCTGTAAAGTAAGCTGCTCTTCAAGAATTTTTAATCCATGTTCAAAAGCAGAACGTATCTGTGGAGTTGTTTTGATGGGACCGGGAATATTCATACAAAAAGAAATAACAGGGCAATGATATCTGGCAATCAGTTCCTGCTGAAGAAGTGCCCGGTGTTCACGGCAGGCAAGCATTTCAGGTAAAGTTACTTCGTATCCTTGCATGGTTTTATCCTACCTTCCTTTCTTTTAATAGTGGATGAACATCGTTTTCCGAGGCGGCTTTTTCGACAAGATACTGATGACCGGATGTAAAAGGATTGGCGTTCATAACCAGTGCCGCAACGCGAGTTCCATCTTTTTTCTCAGAAGAAAGTTTCTGAAGATAGCGGGAGAATCCGGTTTTGCGGTTTTCCATGAAAACGATCTGTTCATCAATGCGCGCAATCTCATAAAAACCAAGATCGCCGAAAAATTAGGCAGAGCTGCATTTGGTATAGAGAAACAGATGTGTATTTGCACGTTCAAACTGTACTTCCATGAGGTGGGACACAATCTGGTTCATGAGACCTTCTCCCTGATGGACACTGCTCACTGCCATGCAGCGCAGGGTATTGCCGAAGCAGCTTCCGGTTGCAATGACATTTAGGTCTTCATCAAACATGGCGCAGGTGTAGTCCAGATGGGCGTCGCGCCGTATGCCCTCTGCAGTGAGAAGCTGATCGATCTGCCGGTTGACCCGGATATCATCTTTCGGTATCGTTGCAATATAATAATCAGACATGGTTTTCTCCTTCAATTTTTGAATATACCGATATGGAATGACGGGATTTGCGAAGAAAATCAGGTATGCAATTGACCTGAGAGGAAAATGAATTTATACTGAAAGCAGAAAAGCAAAAGGTCTGTGTAAGAACGAATGAAAGCGTCAGTATGTGAGGTGAATGAATATGAATTATGAAGGTCAGATATGCCGTGCTCCTATGGAGAGAGCGTCATTTATGCTTCCGGTTATGGTAGGGTGTTCTTATAACCGGTGCAAGTTCTGCAATTTATTCCGGCATCTGAAGTACAGGGAACTGCCGATGGAGCAGATTGAGGAAGAACTTAAAAGAGTCGCTGAACTGGGTGGAAATCCGAAAAAGATTTTTCTGGGAGACGGAAATGCGTTCGGATTGAAAACGGAACATTTGATGGAGATTCTGGACAAGATCCACGTATATTTCCCAGAATGTTATTGCATTAATATGGATGCAACCGTCACCAGCATCCTGAGAAAAGCGGAAGAAGAACTGGAACTGTTATATAAGAACGGGGTACGTCATCTTTATCTGGGAATTGAAAGCGGCCTGGATGATGTTCTGAAGTTTATGGAGAAGGATCATGATCAGGAACAGGCGATAGCTGCGATCGAAAGAATCCAGAAGGCTGGGATGCTGTTTGATGCGCATATCATGACGGGAGTTGCCGGTAAGGGAAGAGGAACGGAAAATGCAGAAGCACTTGCGGACTTCCTGAACCGCACGCATCCAAGACATGTGGTGAATTTTTCGATGTTTCTTCATAAGGAAGTGCCGTTGTACCGACATATTGAAGACGGCACGTTCGTGCCTGCCGATGAGGTGGAAAACCTGCGTGAAGAACGCTGCCTGCTGGAACATCTGAAAGGGAACGAGATCCTGTACGACGGATTTCACGATTTTATTGAAGTCAGAGTAAAAGGAACACTTCCGAAAGACAAAGAGAGAATGCTGGCAAAACTGGATCAGGTGATTGCGGAATATGAGCATCGGGAGCCGGTTTATGCGTATGTAAGAGGTGAGTGTCCGGATCTGGAAAAATGTGAGAATCACAGATCCCTTTGGGAAATGGAAGATGCGAAGAGGATGACGGTTTAAACAAATCGATCGAAAAACAAATATCTCGGCATGGGTTATTCCATGCTGAGATATTCTCCAAATGTATTTTGTGCCAGAGACAGTAATTCGTCTTTTGTCAGAATGATACCCCAGGCATTGCGAAGTCCGTGTTTTGCGGCCTGTTCTTCTGTATAATGGTCCAGAAGATAGGTGCTTTCTACGACACTGGACCCGGTCCATCCGGGATAAATAAAATGTGTCACTAACGGAATTGCCTTGATACTGTCCTCGCGGATATAGGTGCCGGATTCGTCCTGTACGATGGTAAGATTGGCCATGCCGCCAAGCATTTGGGCAACACCGTCCTGGGCAGAGGTATAATTGCCCAGAGAATAATAGCAAAGTGCGCGGTTCCCGTTATCGGCGGTGACCCATTCTACAGGTTGAATGACGTGAGGATGTGTTCCGATGATCAGGTCGGCACCGGCTTCAGCCATCTGACTCGCAAAGGTAATCTCCTGAGCAGTTGCTTCCATTGTGTATTCGATGCCCCAGTGCGGAAATACGATGGTAAAATCAGCCATCGATTCTGCGCGGCGGATATCGTCAAGAACCTGCGGATGAATCGTGTTAAAATCGATGTAACGCGAATTGGCATCATAATTACATAGCATATTCAGATGGCCTTCAGCCTTTGTGCTGAAGGTTTCTGCGTTGTGGCTGTATGTATAATTCAGCAGTGCAAATTTAATTCCGTTTATCTCGAGCACTGGAATCTGGGACTGTTCTTCCCGGGTTTCATAAATGCCCAGGACCGTCATGGCGGGATGGCTGGTCTTCCAGAATGAAACACAGTTCAGTAATCCGTCCAGACCCATGTCAAAGCCGTGGTTGGAAGCATGCAGGACAACATTGAATCCGACTTCCTCCAGAGTGTCGCCAATCGCCTCGGGAGAGTTGAAGACCGGGTAATCCCGGAGCCCTTTTTCATCACCACCGAAGATGGTTTCCTGATTGATGACTTTCAGGTCACATGTCTCCAGATAGGGTGCGAGGTTACTGTAGAGAAGCGTATAGTCATGACTGCCGTCAGACTGCAGGCCGGACTGCCAAACTGCAGTATGGATCAGATTATCGCCGACTGCCATCAAAGATACTTCTTTCGTGGAAAGGGCAGCTTCTGTGACTGCATCCGAAGTGTCTGCAGCCTGAATCGCTGTTTCGGAATCTTTTGCCGAGGCAGAAACCGGTGGTGTTTCCTTCGTCTGTCTAGTTTCAGATATCCAGCTTTTGACAGCAAAACCATCCAGAATCAGCAGTAAAAGAAGTATCAGTAAAAGAATATAAATAATTTTATTTCGTTTTTTCGATTTACGTTTTCGTGCTCCCCTTGCCATATCGTATTCCCCCTCATCGATGATATTCGACAAAATGTGACTATATTTTCAGTATAGAATACCGGGGAATATTTCGCAAGCAAAAGCATATTATAGTTTCCGCTCCGTATATTTGAACGTCAGGTAGAAGAGAATTCCTTTGGCGATGGATGAAATCGTCAGGGCCCACCAGATTCCGGATAATCCCATTCCGATACTGGTAAGGAACATGGCGAGGGGAATTCGGGCTCCGGTAAGGGTGATGCTGATTACACTGCAAAGTGTTGTTTTCCCGAGACCGGAGAGTGCACCGACCGTCATGAGTTCTACACACATAAAGATTTCACTGAAACCAAGAATGACCAGATATTCGGCGGAAATCTGGATGGCTTCTGCTTCATGGAAGAACAGGCGGGAGATCGGAGTCGGAAGGAAAATAAATGCAGCACTGATCAGTGCGCCCCATATTACCAGAATACGCAGGGAAATAGAATAGCCTTTGCGGATTCGGTCTGATTTTTTTGCACCATAATTCTGCCCCACAAATGCATTTAATGCTGCCCCGAAACCATCTGCGGTATTCCAGGAGAGAGATTCGATCTGCCCTCCAACACGCTGTGTCGCGACTGCGGCGGCTCCAAATCCGGAGATCATGCGGGTCAGAACCATGGAGATCATACAGTACAGACTGCTCTGAAGTGCCGTCGGGATCCCGATTCTGCAGATGGAACGATAGTATTTGCGTGGACTGAGGGAGAATAGCTTTACATGCTTTAAAATATTTTTTCCGCTTTTCGGAAGAAAAATATGGATCATCATCACCGACATAACAAGGAATTGTGCTGTTACGGTCGCGATGGCGGCACCCATGGCCTCCAACCGTGGGAAGGGACCGATACCTAAGATCAGCAGCGGATCCAGGATCATATTGCCGACCAGCCCGATCAGATTGGCAAGGAAGGGAGTCCGGGAATCTCCCTGGGCCGTAAAGAGTCCGGTCAGTGTAAGACTCAGAAAAGAAAACAGAATGAGCCCACAGGTTACTTTCATGTAGATTACGGCGGCAGCATAAGATTCAGCGTCGGACAGATTGAAAAATGAAAGCAACGGTTTCATGAAGATCAGGCAAAAGGCAGAATAAATGAAAGCGAACACGATCGTAAGCTGGAGTGCACAGGAGGCATAGTGAGTTGTCTCTTCCGTATCATTTCTGCCGCAGCATTGCGCCACATTAACCTGTCCCCCCATTCTGGCAAGTGCAACAACCCCCTGAGACAGCCAGACAAACATGCTGCCGACCCCGATTCCAGCCACAGCTTTGGATCCGAGCATACCGATCCAGGCCATATCGGTGATGCTGTAGGCAGTTCCGAGAAAGGAAGAAGCCATAATTGGCAGAGCCAGTTCGGACAGTGTTTTAAAAATAGGACCGCAAGTCAGGTCCAGCGTTTTTGTTTTACTCATAATCATCATACCCCAAACATGAAATTAATGCCGTAAAGCATACTTTCTTATTCTAACATGGATGGCAGAAAAAAGAAAGAAAACTGTATGGTTTGTATATATTTTACAAATCGAGTCTTGGATTTTTGGGATAGATTATGCGTTTAACCTCTTCCGAAAATCCAAGGCTTTTATTATACTTTATCATATGAAAACGAAAAAGGGTTTTGAGGAGAGAACCGGATGGAATGAGAGGTAAGAGTGATGGAACAAGGGAGAGTGCGGATCGCAGACATAGCAGAGGAACTGGGGCTCAGTACGACGACGGTATCCAATGTGATTCACGGGAAGACCAAAAAAATCTCGGATGAGACGGTGAAACGGGTGCAGGCACTGCTGGAAGAGAAAAAATACATTCCCAACATGGCGGGAATCCATGCACATTCCGTTTGTTGTATATGACGGATATTTTGGGGAGACGGAGCGCATCTGTAATCTGATCATCGATGATTATGACGGCGGATGGCAGATGGGAGAATATCTGAAGCGGATGGGACACGAGAAGGTTTTGTGTATTGCCGACAACTATATCTGCATGGATAAAGAACGGATCGAAGGCTGCAAAGCGGCATTGGGAGAGCAGAAAGTGGGATTTCTGCAGATCCCTTTTGAGAAGGAAGCAAGAAAGAGGATGTATCGGGAAAGGTTGGGAGAGATCCTGGAATACACGGCTGTCTTTGCTGTGTCGGATTTCTACGCGGCGGAACTGATGCACAGCCTTCAGGAACAGGGGATCTGTGTGCCCGATGATATTTCTGTGGCAGGTTTTGACGACAGCCCGCTCTGTGAGAGGGTGAGCCCGGAACTTACAAGTGTGCGGCAGGACACAAAAGAGAGGGCAAAGCAGGCGGTGAGGCTCCTCAGTAAATTGAAGCAGGGAATTTGGGATGAGCAGACGGTGCGGCTTCCGGTGTATCTTGTGGAACGGGGAAGCGTGAAAATGATGGAGCTGAAAAAGAAGAGTGGAGGAAAATATGGTGAAGACTCTAAATAGCAGAGAACCATTTTACAAAACGGTATTAAAAATTGCCGTTCCGGTCACACTGCAGTCGCTTTTACAGGCATCCTTCAGTGTGGTGGATCAGATGATGATCGGCAGACTGGGAAGTGCAAGTATAGCGGGCGTAGGGCTTGGCGGAAAGTTTTCTTCGCTGTATACGGTGCTTCTGGGGGCGGTTGCTGCCGTGGCAGGAATCATGATTTCCCAGTATATCGGGCAAAAGGATGCAGGCGAGGTGGGGCGGAGCTTTCGACTGAATCTGAAGCTTGCGCTGGGACTTGCCATGCTTGCGGTTTTTGTGAGCATGTGTTTCCCGGGACAGATTATGTGGCTGTACACGAAGGATGAAGTGACGAGAGGGATAGCAGCAGAATATCTCCGGATTCTGGCGCTGGCCTTTGTCCCGATGGCAATCGTATCGATCCTCTCAACGCTGCTGCGCTGTATGGAAGCGGCTATGTTTCCGCTGTATGCGAGTATGGCCTCAGCAGTTCTGAATACAGCTTTGAATTATCTGCTTATTTTCGGGAAAATCGGGCTGCCGCAGCTCGGGGTAAGAGGAGCTGCGGCAGCAACCGTGATTTCGCAGTGGACGGCTTGCCTGATTACAATCGGATTTGGAATTCATTTTTGCAGGAAGAATGAGATTCGTCTGAAAACGGAAGGAAGAATGACAAGAGAATATGCAGAAATGTTCCTTAAGATTTTGTGCCCGATCATCATCTGCGAATTTTTGTGGAGTCTTGGGGAAAATGTATATGCTGCGATTTACGGTAATATCGGGACAGCCGCTTGTGCTGCCATGACTCTGACGATCCCGATCCAGACACTGATGATGGGAGCGCTGAGCGGATTGTCCCAGGCGGCCGCTATCCTGATTGGAAAGGCGCTTGGCGCGGGAGAATATGACCGGGCATATTGGGAAGCGAAGAGGCTGATGATTTATGGACTGTGTGGATCATTGGCGTTTTCGGCAGCTATCTGTATAGTGAGCAGATTTTATGTGCAGATTTATCATGTCGAGGCAGAAGTTCATAAAACGGCGGTTCAGCTTCTGATCGTCTATGCTCTGATTGCGCCGGTGAAGGTCCAGAATATGTTACTGGGCGGAGGTATCATCCGAAGCGGCGGAAAGACGAACTATGTGATGTGGATTGATTTTATCGGAACCTGGATTTTCGGAGTGCCGCTGGGGCTTCTTAGCGCGTTTGTGTGGAAGTTGGAGATACCGTATGTGTATTTCATTTTGTCGCTTGAGGAGTGCGTGAGGTTTGGAATGTCGCTAGTGGTTTTTAGAAAGAAGAAATGGATGAGGAGTTTAAATTCTTTATAAAATTAGCACTCAACCCTTGACAGTGCTAATAATTAGTGTTATATTGCAACTAGAACAAAGAAAAGGGTTGTTCTGAGTACACTATTTGTATCAGTTTTTATAAAGGAGGCGTGTGTTATGAATATTAACAAATTTACACAAAGCTCCATGGCGGCAGTTCAGGGCTGCGAGAAAGTAGCGATGGACTACGGCAATCAGGAGGTTGAGCAGGAACATTTATTATATGCTCTTCTTACGATCGATGACAGTTTGATTTTGAAATTATTTGAAAAGATGGGGATTTCGAAAGAAACGATCATCAATCGTGTGGAGGAAGCCTTGAGGAAGCGACCGAAGGTTCAGGGAGGTCAGATGTATATCGGACAGAATCTGAATAATGTGCTGGTTCACGGTGAGGATGAGGCGAAGCAGATGGGAGACGAATATGTCTCTGTGGAGCATCTGTTCCTTTCCCTTATGAAGTATGCCAGTCGGGATATGAAAGCGCTTTTCAGAGAATTGGGAGTCACGAGAGAAGGATTCCTTCAGGCGCTTTCTACCGTCAGAGGAAATCAGCGTGTGACCAGTGATAATCCGGAAGCAACTTACGATACGCTGAATAAATATGGACAGGATCTGGTAGAACGTGCGAGAGAGCAGAAGCTGGATCCGGTTATCGGGCGTGATGCAGAAATCCGGAATGTGATCCGCATCCTTTCCCGAAAGACGAAGAATAATCCGGTTCTGATCGGTGAACCCGGTGTCGGTAAAACGGCGGCCGTAGAAGGGCTTGCACAGCGAATCGTTCGTGGTGATGTGCCGGAAGGACTGAAGGATAAGAAGATTTTCGCTCTGGATATGGGAGCGCTTGTTGCCGGTGCGAAGTATCGTGGTGAATTTGAGGAACGTTTGAAAGCGGTTCTTGAGGAAGTAAAAAATAGCGATGGAAACATTATTCTTTTCATTGATGAGCTTCACACGATCGTTGGGGCCGGCAAGAGTGAAGGTGCTATGGATGCCGGCAATATGCTGAAGCCGATGCTGGCGAGAGGTGAACTCCACTGTATCGGTGCAACCACACTGGATGAGTATCGTCAGTATATTGAGAAAGATGCAGCGTTGGAACGTCGTTTCCAGCCGGTTACTGTGGATGAACCTACGGTGGAAGATGCGATTTCGATTTTGCGTGGACTGAAAGAACGCTATGAAGTATTTCATGGAGTCAAGATTACAGACGGAGCACTTGTGGCAGCCGCAACCTTGTCGAACCGGTATATTTCCGATCGTTTCCTGCCGGATAAAGCCATCGACCTTGTGGATGAAGCATGTGCGCTGATTAAGACAGAACTGGATTCTATGCCGACAGAGCTGGATGAGCTGAATCGAAAGATCATGCAGCTGGAGATCGAGGAAGCTGCTCTTAAGAAAGAGGATGACCGGTTAAGTCAGGAGAGACTGCAGCATCTGCAGCAGGATCTGGCAGAACACAGGGAAGAGTTCGCAAAGCGAAAAGCCCAGTGGGACAATGAGAAGCGTTCCATTGAATCCGTGCAGAAACTTCGTGAACAGATTGAACAGGTCAACCGGGAAATCCAGACGGCTCAGCAACAGTATGATCTGAACAAGGCGGCTGAGCTTCAGTATGGACGCCTGCCACAGCTTCAGAAGCAGCTGGAAGCGGAAGAAGAGAAGGTAAAAGACGAAGATATGTCTCTGGTTCATGAGAGCGTGACCGAAGAAGAGATCGCGAAGATCATTTCTCGTTGGACCGGAATTCCGGTGGCGAAGTTGAATGAAAGTGAGAGAAGTAAGACGCTTAATCTTGACAAGGAACTGCATAAGCGTGTGATCGGTCAGGATGAAGGTGTGCAGAAGGTTACAGAAGCGATTATCCGCTCCAAGGCAGGAATCAAAGACCCGACGAAGCCGATCGGTTCGTTCCTGTTCCTTGGCCCTACCGGTGTAGGTAAGACGGAGCTTGCCAAAGCACTTGCAGAGAGCCTGTTTGATGACGAGAACAACATGGTGCGTATCGATATGAGTGAGTATATGGAGAAATATTCTGTATCCCGCTTGATCGGAGCGCCTCCGGGATATGTCGGATATGACGAAGGCGGACAGCTGACTGAGGCCGTGCGGAGAAAACCGTATTCGGTCGTTCTGTTTGATGAGGTGGAAAAGGCACATCCGGATGTGTTCAATGTGCTTCTTCAGGTTCTGGATGACGGACGAATCACCGATTCACAGGGCAGGACTGTGGACTTTAAGAACACGATCCTGATCATGACTTCCAATATCGGATCCACATATCTGTTGGACGGTATTGATGAGGACGGCAGCATCAAGCCGGAAGCAGAGCAGATGGTCATGAATGATCTGAAAGCACACTTCAGGCCGGAATTCCTGAACCGTCTGGATGAGACGATCATGTTTCGGCCACTGACGAAGGACAACATTTACTCTATCATTGATCTTCTGGTTGCGGATGTGAATAAACGTCTGGAAGATAAGGAGCTGGATGTAGAACTGACAGAGGCTGCAAAACAGCATGTGGTCGAGGGTGGTTATGATCCGATGTACGGTGCAAGACCGTTGAAACGGTATCTGCAGAAGAATGTGGAGACGCTGGCGGCACGGCTGATCCTTGGTGGCAATGTGGGAAGCGGAGACACCATTCTGATCGATGAGGTGGATGGAAAACTTGAGGCAAGAGTGAAGCAGAGAGTTCGTGAAGTAAAGTAAATGAATACAGAATAATTTCATAAAGGATTTCTATAGGACGCAGACCCCGAAAAGAATCATGAGAATGACTTTTTGGAGTTTGCGTCTTCTTTTTGTCTATGATACAATAATTTTATCTGAGTTTAGTGGTGCAAAGAAAGGGGACAAAGGAAAATGAAATTCGCAATTTTGGCAGCGGGAAATATTGCTAACAGCATGGCAGAAGCGGTGAGCGGAATTGATGCGGTAGAGAAATATGCAGTTGCATGCCGTGAAATTGAACGTGCAAAAAAATTTGCTGATAAATGGGATTTTGAGAAGGCATACGGCTCTTATGAGGAGATGCTGGAAGATCCGGAAGTGGAACTGGTGTATGTGGCATCTCCACATTCTCATCATTATCAGCACACGAAGATGTGTCTTGAGCACGGAAAACATGTTCTTGTGGAAAAAGCATTTACCGTAAATGCTAAGCAGGCAGAGGAATTGATTCGGATGGCTAAGGACAAGGGACTTCTTCTGGCAGAGGCGATCTGGACCAGATATATGCCGAGCAGAAAGATGATTGATGAGATTGTAGACAGTGGTGTGATCGGTAAGGTGACCTCGTTGACCGCGAATCTGGGTTACGTACTTCCGCATGTGGAACGTATGCAGAAACCGGAACTTGCGGGAGGTGCTCTTCTGGATCTGGGTGTGTATCCGATCAATTTTGCTCTTATGGCATTTCATGAAGACGTGCAGAATATTACTTCGACAGCAGTGCTGTCTCCGGCCGGAATTGATTGGATGAACAGCATTACGCTGACGTTTGCGGACGGAAAAATGGCAGTTCTTCACAGTGACATGCTGGCGCAGACGGACCGGCAGGGCGTAATAAACGGAGATAAGGGATACATCGAAGTACAGAATATTAATAACTGTGAAGAAATAAGGGTGTTTGATCTGGCACGGAAGATGATTGCCAGGTACGAACGGCCGCAGCAGATTAACGGCTATGAATATGAGGTCCTTTCCTGCATGAAAGCAATCGAAGAGGGGAAAACAGAGTGTCCGGAGATGCCGCACAGTGAAACGCTCCGTGTTATGAAGATCATGGATGAGATCCGGGAACAGTGGGGAATGACTTATCCGTGTGAATAATGCGGCAGATGAAGAAAGACCTCTAAAAAGTGAGAAAACAAGTATAGTTTTTTGTAAAGCCAAGACTTGGAATGTATGGTATGATTTTAGAAGGAGAAAAGTCTGTAAATAAAAAATCAGACGGGAATCAGGAGGAAACGAAAGATGAAAAGAGCAGGGGGAATATTACTTCCTATTACAAGCCTTCCGTCCAAATATGGAATCGGGGCATTTTCGAAAGAGGCGTATGAATTCGTAGATAAACTCGCAGAGGCGGGACAGTCTTACTGGCAGATTCTCCCGCTGGGACCGACCAGTTATGGGGATTCACCATACCAGTCTTTTTCTACGTTTGCGGGGAATCCGTATTTTATCGATTTGGAGGAGCTGATCGAGGAAGGGGTGCTGACCAAAGAAGAATGTGACGCCTGTGATTTTGGAGATGATCCACAAAGTCTAGATTATGGGAAGATTTACAAAGAAAGATTTAGACTTCTTTATAAGGCGTATGAGCGTAGCAAAATTTATGAAGTGCCGGAATTTCAGAAGTTTATACAGGAAAATGCTTTCTGGCTGGATGACTATGCGCTCTTTATGGCAGTAAAGGAACGCTTTGACGGAGCTGCGTGGAATGAATGGGCTGAAGATATCCGTCTCCGTTGGGGATTTGCGCTTGATTATTATCGGGAAAATTGTTATTTCGAAATTGAATTTTATAAATATCTGCAGTTTAAATTCCTGCAGCAGTGGACAAAACTGAAAGAATATGCAAATAATAAGGGGATTAAGATCATTGGTGATATTCCGATCTATGTTGCGTTTGACAGTGCGGATGCATGGGCGAATCCGCAACTCTTCCAGTTTAACAGTGACAATCTGCCGGTTGCTGTGGCAGGCTGTCCGCCGGATGCATTTTCCGCTACGGGTCAGTTGTGGGGAAATCCGCTTTATCGCTGGGATTATCATAAGAATACAGATTATGAATGGTGGACACGAAGAATGGAGCACTGCTACAAGTTGTATGATGTAGTGAGAATCGATCATTTCAGAGGTTTCGACGAGTATTATTCCATTCCGTTTGGCGATGAGACGGCAATGGGCGGCCATTGGGAGAAAGGACCGGGGATGGATCTGTTCCGGACTTTAGAGCGGAAACTTGGGAAGCGGGAAGTGATCGCGGAGGATCTTGGGCTTATGACCCCATCCGTAGAAAAACTGGTAGCAGACAGTGGTTATCCGAATATGAAGGTATTGGAATTTGCATTTGAACCGGACGAGGATACGGGATATCTTCCGCATTCTTATGACAGAAACTGCGTGGTATACACGGGAACGCATGACAATGATACCCTTCTTTCATGGTTTGGGACACTCACGGAAGAACAGAAAGAATTCCTTTTTGAATATATCGATAAGGAAGTCGGTGAGGAAGAAATCAACTGGGAGATCATCAAACTTGCGATGATGAGCAGTGCAAATCTTTGCGTGATCCCGCTGCAGGATTATCTGGGACTTGGAAATGAGGCAAGGATCAACAAGCCTTCTACGCTCGGATGTAACTGGAAGTGGCGTCTAAAAGAAGGACAAGTCACAGATGAATTGTTAAAAGAAATCAAAAAATTGACAATCAGGAGTTTCCGTACCGAAAGACCGCGAAAAGAAGTTGTTGAAGAAACAGAATCAGAAGCGGAAAATACGGCGGAAACAGAAATGGAAGAAGAAAAGAAAGTAGAAGTATAACTATAAGAAGTTTAACAGGAAGGCAAAATCATGCGTCCGATTATTTTTCATATTGATGTGAATTCTGCATATTTAAGCTGGACGGCTGTGGAACAACTGAAAAATGGGGCGGCGCTTGATCTTCGTACGATACCGGCGATTATTGGCGGGGATCAGAAGTCCCGCCATGGTGTTGTTCTGGCAAAATCCATTCCGGCGAAGAAGTTCGGAATCCGCACCGGGGAACCGGTAGCAAATGCCATGCGGAAATGTCCGAATCTTCATATGGAGCCGCCGGATCATAAACTATACCATAATTATAGCGAAAAACTGATGGAATTCCTGCGAGGATACACGAAGGAGATCGAACAGGTCAGTGTGGATGAATGCTATATGGACTTCACCGGAATTGCAGGAAAATATGCTTCTCCGGTGGCGGCCGCTTTTGAAATTAAGGACAAAATATATGAGATGTTTGGATTTACGGTGAATATCGGAATTTCCAGCAACAAACTGTTGGCAAAGATGGCATCGGATTTTGAAAAACCAAACCGGGTCCATACTTTATTTCCGGAAGAGATCCGTGTGAAGATGTGGCCGCTTCCGGTGCAGGATCTCTTTATGGCAGGCAGAGCAAGTGTGGAAACGCTGCAAAAACTGGAAATTTCCACGATTGGAGATCTGGCACAGACGGATCCTTCAATTCTGGAATTGCATTTGAAGAGTCATGGACGTATGCTCTGGGAATTTGCGAACGGAATGGATGACTCTTCCGTACAGTCTGAGGAGACCGCGGCAAAAGGAATCGGAAATTCTACGACGTTACCGCAGGATGCAGTTACCCGCGAAGCGGCAGTGAAGGTGCTTTACGAACTCGCACAGAGTGTGGGAAGAAGACTGCGCAAAGCCGGCAAGAAAGCAAGCATGGTGAGCACGGAGATTAAATACGCGACGTTCCAGAGTGTATCCCATCAAAAACAGCTTGCGCGTCCATCTGATGAAGATCAGGTGATATACGAGGAGGCCTGCCGGCTGTTTGACGAACTCTGGAGTGGAGAACCGATCCGGCTTCTCGGTATCCGATCGTCTAAGCTTACGGATAGCGGACAGCCGGAACAGATTAGTATGTTCGATGCAGAGTTTGTTGCAGAACAGACGAAAAGAGCGAAGCTGTCTGAAAAGCATAAGAAATTGAATACTGCAATGGAGAGCATTTGCAAACGCTACGGGAAGGATGCCGTTGTAAAGGCAAGTGATCTGGCGAAAAAAGAGGCGAAGTGACGGTGATGGATGTGACAAATAGAAGGTCATTCCTTGACACTGGTACTTCGCCTGCGTTATAATCAAGTGATATGTATCAATCAGGAAGGAGCAGTTTTTCAAATCATGAAATTTCAAGACAAAGAATTTATCCCGGTACTTTTGGGGGGCGATATCAACACATACAGTGTTGCGCGTGCTTTTTATGAACAATACCGGGTAAAGACATATATATTCGGAAAATTCCCAACGGGACCAAGCTATAACAGTAAGATCATCGAATATCATCCGAACCCGAAGATCGATACCGATGATTATTTCCTTAAGACGGTTAATCATTTTGCAAAAAAACATGCGGATAAAAAGATTGTCCTGATCGGATGTGGGGACAGTTATGTGGCTTTGATCAGTAAGCATAAGAGCGAGCTTGCTGACAATATCATTGCTCCGTACATTGATTTTGAACTGATGAACAGCCTGCAGCAGAAAGAGACATTCTATAAGCTCTGTGAAAAGCACGGGGTGGATTATCCGGGCACTTTGATTTACGATGCATCCATGGGAATGGATTTTGAGATGAATTTCCAGTTTCCGGTGATTCTGAAACCATCGGATAGTATCCAGTATTGGGAGCATGAGTTTGAAACACAGAATAAAGTCTATACGATCAAAGACAGGGAAGAGTTGGAGCGCGTGATTGGTCAGATCTATGGTGCCGGCTATACAGATAAGCTGATTATCCAGGATATGATTCCGGGAAATGATGAATACATGTATGTATTGACTTCCTATTCGGATCGGAACGGAAAAGTGAAGATGATGTGTCTGGGACACGTTCTTCTGGAGGAGCATACTCCGCACGGCCTGGGAAATCATGCGGTGATCATTACGGAGCCGAATGAAGAACTGATGATGAAAGTGAAGAATCTTCTGGAAGACCTGCATTATGTTGGATTCTCCAATTTTGATATCAAGTACGACAAAAGAGACGGCAAATTTAAGTTCTTTGAGATTAATACACGGCAGGGAAGAAGTAATTATTATGTGACGGGATCCGGATTCAATGTGGCAAAATATATTGTTGAAGAATATGTTTACGGCAAAGAATTAAAGCTTAAACTGGCCAAAGATGAACATCTCTGGATGGTTGTTCCGAAAGCAGTCGCATTTAAATATGTGAAAGAAGAGGCGAACAAAGCAAAACTCAGAAAGCTGATTAAAGAGAAGAAAATGGTAAATCCGGTTTTCATGAGAGGAGATTTGAAGCCAAGACGTTTCCTTGCGATGGCGAAGACACATCTGAGTCACTTTGTGAAGTTTAAAAAGTATTACAGTTAATAATCCGAATAGAAGCGGACAGAATTAATAAAACGGACAGGGGAGATGCGTATGGTGAAGAAATTAGGAGTGATCGGCGGAATGGGGCCGGAAGCGACAAGCTTTTTCTATGCGAGGGTCATAGCAAGAACCAAGGCGGCAAGTGACCAGGAGCATATTGACATGGTGATCTTAAGTCATGCTACGATGCCGGACAGAACGAAGGCAATTCTTACCGGACACAAAGAGGAATTTCTGAAGGCGATTACGAAAGATGCCCGTGATCTGGAGAAGCTTGGGGTTGCGAACATTGCAATTCCCTGCAATACTTCCCACTATTTCCTGAAAGAGATCCAGGCGGCGACGAAGGTTCCGATCATCAACATGGTGGAAGAAAGCGTACGCTATGTGACGGAACAGCATCCGGATGTGAAGAAGATCGGTATTATGGGAACAGACGGCACCTTGCAGGCAGGCACCTATTATCGCGCATGCGAACGTCGCAGCATTGCGGCTGTTTCGCCGCGGAGCGATGCGCAGCGGGAGGTTATGTCACTGATCTACGATGATATTAAAGGCGGTAAGACCGGAGACAGGGCGAAATTTGACTGTGCATATAACGATCTGATGGAACAGGGATGTGATGCTGTTATTCTGGCATGTACAGAGATCTCTGTTTTTAAAGAATACTATCAGGTACCTGTCAACTGTCTCGATGCTATGGATGTTCTGGTGACGGAGTCCATCCTCCGCTCGGGAGCTCAGATCAGATAGGCGAAGGAGAACTGGAAGGAGAGGCTACAGATGAAGAAATATACATTGGAAGCTTACGCGCAGCTTCTTCAGAATGCGCGGATGATGAAGGAATTTTATTCCTGTGGAAAAGAAGATGCACAGATTGAATACCTGACCTATGACTCGAGAGAAGTTGTGGAAGGAACATTATTCATCTGCAAAGGCGCCGCATTTAAAGCGGAATATCTCGACGCCGCGATCCGGAAGGGGGCGGTGGCTTATGTGAGCGAGGTGAAATATGATACGGAAGTAGATGTGCCGTATTTCCTGGTTGACGATATCAGAAAAGCAATGCCGTATCTTGCGGAGAAGTTCAACAATGCGCCGTGGAAATCACTCAATATCGTGGGAATAGGCGGAACAAAGGGAAAATCCACTTCTGCATATTACATGAAAGCAATTGTGGATGATTACATGGAAGCAACCGGTGGAAAAGAAAGTGCGGTCATTTCTTCGATTGATATTTATGATGGCGTGATCAAGAAAGAATCACATATTACGACGCCGGAGGCGGTGGAATTGCAGGAGCATTTCCGTCATGCTGTTGAGAGCGGAATTTCTTATGTGGAGATGGAGGTATCCTCTCAGGCGCTGAAATATAACCGTGTTGATAATATGATGCTGGACGTGGGGATATTTCTTAATATTTCCGAAGATCATATCAGTCCGATCGAACATCCTGATTTTGAAGACTATTTTGCTTCTAAGCTTAAAATATTTGCAAAGGCAAAGAACGCAGTGGTCAATCTGGATGCGGATTTCGCTGACCGGATACTGGAAGCGTCAAAGGCAAGTGAGCGGGTGCTGACATTTAGCACTAGGAATCCGGAGGCGGATGTTTACGGGTATGACATTCAGAAAGACGGTCATGAGATCGTATTTATGGTAAAAACAGCAGAGTTTGATGAAGAATTCCGTCTGACTATGCCGGGACTTTTCAATGTGGAAAATGCGCTTGCCGTAATCGCGGCATCCATACTGCTCGGTATTCCGAAGGAGTATATGCACAGTGGACTTTACCGTGCAAGATCCAGCGGACGAATGGAACTGTATGCGAGCAAGGATAAGAAGCTGATTGCAGTCGTGGATTATGCACACAACAAACTCAGTTTTGAAAAGTTGTTCTCTTCTACGAAGGATGAGTATCCGGACTATGCGATCGTTTCTATTTTTGGCTGTCCGGGCAAGAAAGCCTACATTCGAAGAAGGGACCTTGGAACGGTTGCTGGGCAGTATTCGAAGAAAGTATATTTGACGGCGGAGGATCCGGGATACGAACCGGTGGAAGACATTTCCAAAGACATTGCGCAGTATGTAGAAGCGCAGAACTGTCCGTATGTTATGATCGAGAACAGGGGAGAGGCAATCAAGGCCGCGATGGATGAAGCGGAAGGAAAGACAATCCTTCTGATCACCGGGAAGGGAAATGAGACGCGTCAAAAATACGGATGTGAATATCTGGATTGTAAATCAGATGTACAGTATGTAAAAGAACTGCTTGCAGAGTATGATAAAACGCATTAGTAAAAACAGGAAGTGCCTTTCTAAGCACTTCCTGTTTTAAAATGCGTAGCAATCCTTCGATCCTGTCATATAATATAAGTATAGAGCACTGCCGGTATCATTTTAGAAAGAACGGAAATCTGCAGAACTCTCATACAGTTCGTGAATCAGAGAAACCAGTTCGGAGACGAAATCGGCGGTTCGGTCCATCTTGTCGTGCGCCACATTGAATTCTACAATATCACAGGCGATCACGGGAAGTGCAGGCAGAAGTGTGCGGAACATTTCCATAACTTCCGCCTGATTGAATCCACCGGGAACCGGTACGGATACGCCCGGAATCAGTTCCGGATCCATGGAATCAATGTCAAAACTGATATGAACAGCGGACAGGTGCGAAAATCGGCCGATTATTTCGGTCAGACACTGGGAAAGACCCTTGGCACGAACCGCGCCCCATGTATAATAGCGTATGTGAAGCTGATCCAGAAAAACTTTCTCCGGCGGATCGATGTCGCGAAGCCCGATCATGATGATATTTTCAGGTTTTAGTTTCGGTTGTTCGTCCAGAAAATGGGTCAGACGTTTCTCGCCCATACCAAGCAGTGCGGCAACCGGCATGCCGTGAATATTGCCGGTTACAGTTGTCTCATCCGTATTGATGTCCGGATGGGCGTCAATCCAGAGAAGGCCGGTATCGCCGCCTGAGGTACGGCGGGTATATACACTGGAAGCGGAGACGGAGCCCATGGCCGCGCTGTGATCTCCTGCGATAAAAAGTGGGGTATCCCCTTTGGAAAGTACCTCATATCCATAGGAAGCAATGCTCTCGCAAGTGGCAGCGACGCTGTTCAGATTTTTGAGCTGAAGCAGCCCCTCTTCCTCTTTCTTGATTTCCGGGATGAGAGGAAACTGTAAATTAGGATAATGTGCGTTTAAGTACGCAAGACTTCGAATCAGTCCGGTGTCACCAACCCCTAGGTGAATCGGACACCCATACATGTGCAACATAAAAACCTCCATAACAAAAGGACAGTATGTCCTGCTGATAGAAGTATAGCAAATTGGAAGCAGAAACACAAGGGGCGAAGGTTTGTTAGAAAAGAGGTTTTGTATGAAGCTTGTAAATCTGACAGGACAATTGGAATATGCGGTGCTTAGGGCCCCATGCCCGCTTGCAGAGATTGAGATTACCGGAATCTCTTATGATTCCAGAGAGACGAAAGAGGGAGAACTGTTTGTATGTCTTGCGGGGAGCAGGGATGACGGCCACCGGCATATCAGTGAGGCACGCATAAGAGGCGCCGTGGCAGTTCTTGTAGAGAAGCTGGTGCTGGATAAAGAAATTCTGCATATTCCTGAGGGGATGGCGGTTCTCCTTGTGAAGGACACGAGGGAAGCATTGGCTTATATCAGCGCTGCGTATTTTCAATATCCGACCAGAAAGCTGAAGGTAATTGGTGTGACCGGAACCAAGGGGAAAACGACAGTTGCCAGCCTGATTTTTCAGATGCTGGAGGCACTCGGACATCGGGCGGCGCTGATGGGCACGATCGGGACCGTGATCGGAGAAATGCAGATCCCGGAGAAGAATACAACGTATGAATCCTTTACCATTCACCAGTATTTTGCTAAAATGGTAGAAATGGGATGCGAATATGCAGTCATGGAAGTATCTTCGCAGGGAATCAAGTGGAAACGGATCGAAGGAATTGAATTTGAAATTGGTATTTTTACCAATTTTGGAGAAGATCATGTGGGAGCGCATGAGCACGCAAGTATTGCGGAATATCGGTATTATAAATCTTGTCTGTTTCGTCATTGCAGGATTGGAATCGGCAATCTGGACGACCGGAATTGCGGATTTATGTTTAAAAGAGCAACCTGCAGAAAATATGGTTTCACCACAATGCGGGACGGCGGAGATCATATACTTGCTGCATCCGGAATTTCGTTTGGAATGGAAGAAGAGGGCCCTGTGAGCAGATTTACGGCGGATGGGACAGAATTTACTATGGAGATGCCGGGAATGTTTAATGTCTATAATGCGCTGGCAGCGCTTCAGGCAATCCGGTGCCTGGATCTTGATATCAGCCAGGCAGCAGAGACGCTTAGAAAAGCGCATGTAAAAGGAAGAATGGAGAGAATCCTCGTTGAAAAAAACATCGCTTGCTATATAGATTATGCGCACAATGCGATGAGTCTCCAGTGTGTGCTTACGACGTTGAAAGTGTATCAGCCCGGAAGAATCCTGCTGGTATTCGGGTGTGGAGGAGGAAGGGCTGCCTCACGCAGACTGGAGATGGGAAAAGTGGCAGGACGGCTGGCGGATATGACGATCATCACGTCAGATAATCCCCGGGAGGAAGAACCGATGCAGATCATTCGGGAGATTCTAGAAGGGATGGAAATGACAAAGGGAATGTATCTGGTAGAAGAAGACCGGAAAAAAGCGGTTTCGCTGGCAATTTCCATGGCGGAACCGGGAGATATCCTTGTCATTGCCGGAAAGGGACATGAGTCCTATCAGGAAATCGGTTCGATGCGGTATCATATGGATGACAGGGAACTTGTGCTCGAAGCAATCAAAAAAAGACATCAGACAGAAAGTGAAGAAAAATAGGATGTATGCAGATATTATCATAGATATTACAAATGAAAAACTGGATCGGATCTTCCAATATCGGGTACCGGAATGGCTGGAACAAGTTCTGCATGTCGGTATGGAAGTCGTGGTTCCTTTTGGAAGAGGAAATCATGAAAGGCATGGATATGTGGTTGGTTTTTCGGAAACATGTGACTATGAACCGGATAAGATGAAAGAAATACTAAGACCTGCAGAGAAAAGTGTAGCAATTGAATCGCATCTTGTAGAACTTGCGGCCTGGATGAAGGAACAGTACGGAGGGACCATGATTCAGGCACTTCGGACGGTTCTGCCAATCAAGAAAACAGAAAAAGCCAAACAACAGAGGATCATAAGAAGGCTGATTTCTGTGGAGGAGGGACGTGCGAGGCTGGAGGAATACCGGCACAAGAATCAGAAGGCGAGAGCACGGCTGATGGAGGCACTTCTGGATGATGAAGAAATTGATGCGTCGCTAGTCATGAAAAAACTGAATATCACACAGGAAGTAGTGCGCGCGTTGGAGAAACAGAATGTACTGGAAGTCTATTCAGAGCAGATCTACCGAAATCCGGTCAAGAAGACGGAGAGGGAAGAAAAGACCGTTGTGTACACAGAGGCGCAGAAGGCAGCCATTGAGACATTCCGGGAAGATTACCGGAAAAAGGATTATCACACCTATCTGCTGTACGGGATCACGGGAAGCGGGAAGACAGAAGTATATATGGAAATGATCCGGGAAGTGGTAGCTGGCGGCAGGCAGGCAATCGTGCTGATTCCGGAGATCGCACTGACGTATCAGACCGTCATGCGGTTCTGCCGCCGGTTCGGAAGCAGGGTTTCAATCATGAATTCCCGACTTTCGCCGGGGGAGCGGTATGACCAGATGATGCGTGCGAAGAATGGGGAACTGGATGTGATGATCGGACCGAGATCAGCCCTTTTCACACCATTTCCCGATCTTGGCCTGATCGTGATCGATGAGGAGCATGAGTCGGCTTACAAAAGTGAACAGGTTCCCCGGTATCATGCCAGAGAGACTGCGGAAGAGCGAGCAAGGCTGGAAGGAGCAAGTGTCGTGCTTGGTTCGGCCACTCCGTCACTGGAAGCATTTTACCGATGTCGGAAAGGAAAGTATCGTATGCTGGAGCTTCCCGGCCGGACAGAAGGAAGTCTGCTTCCGACGGTGGATGTGGTGGATATGCGTGAGGAAATGTCGGCAGGAAACCGGTCCATTCTCAGCGACCGGCTGCACAGCCTGATGGAGGACCGGCTGAAAAAAGGAGAGCAGATAATGCTTTTCCTGAATCGGAGAGGATATGCAGGATTCCTTTCTTGCAGGTCTTGCGGATATGTAGTAAAATGTCCTCATTGTGATGTTTCACTTGCAATTCATAAAAACGGCAGGATGGTCTGCCATTATTGCGGGTACGAGCGGGCACAGGTAAAGGTATGTCCTTCCTGCGGGTCGCCCCATATCGGTGGTTTCCGCGCAGGTACGCAGCAGATTGAGGAACTGGTGAAACGGGAATTTCCGGAAGCAAGGGTGCTCAGAATGGATCTGGATACCACCCGCAGCAAGGAAGGACATGAGAAGATTCTGTCGGCATTTGCCGGAGAAGAGGCAGATATCTTGATCGGCACGCAGATGATCGTGAAAGGACATGATTTTCCCAACGTTACTCTTGTGGGTATTCTGGCGGCAGATATGTCTCTGTATTCGGACGATTACCGTTCGGCGGAGCGAACCTTTGAACTGCTCACGCAGGCGGCGGGAAGAGCCGGAAGAGGACGCAAAAAAGGGGAAGTCGTGATCCAGACTTATAGTCCGGATCATTACAGCATCCAGACTGCGGCCAGGCAGGATTACAGAGCATTCTATGAGGAAGAGATGAATTACCGGGAACTCATGGGGTATCCACCGGCAGAACATCTGCTGGCGGTATTGCTTTCCGGTGAAGATGAAGCACTTCTGGAAAAAGGTGCACATTATCTGAAGGAGTATGCGCTCCGTGTGTCCAGAGGAACCCGTTCTAAGATTATCGGCCCCGCCAGTCCTTATGTGGGAAAAGTGAAAGATGTGTACCGCAGAGTGCTGTATATTAAGGATGAATCTGGCAATGTGCTGGTTGGAATTAAAAATAAAATGGAACAATATATTGAGGTCAACAGTGGATTTGCAAAGATGAGGATTCAGTTCGATTTTGACCCGATGAACGTATTTTAATGAGAAGTGGAGGATGTAAAATGGCAATCAGAACAATCAGAGAAATGGGAGATGACGTATTAACAAAGGTTTGTAAGGAAGTCCCGAAGATGACACTTCGGACAAGGATCCTGATCGAGGATATGTTGGACACAATGTACCAGGCAGCCGGAGTGGGACTTGCGGCACCGCAGGTGGGAATTCTGAAACGAATCGTCGTGATCGATGTAGGAGAAGGACCGATCGTGATGATTAATCCGGAGATTCTGGAGACTTCCGGAGAGCAGACCGGAGAAGAAGGATGCTTAAGTGTTCCGGGAAAAGCCGGTGTGGTAACCAGACCGAATTATGTGAAGGCACGGGCACTTAATGAAAACATGGAAGAGTATATCATTGAAGGTGAGGAACTTCTGGCGAGAGCAATCTGCCATGAACTGGATCATCTGGATGGGCACCTTTATGTGGAAAAGGTTGAGGGAGAGCTGCACGATACGAATTATGAAGAAGAATAGGAAACTTGTATCATTCGATGAAAAGAAGGAGGATTGAAATGAGAATTATATTTATGGGAACTCCTGATTTTTCGGTCGGGACACTGGAGGCGCTGGTCGAGGCCGGTCATGAAGTGGTTCTTGCGGTCACACAGCCGGACAAGCCGAAGGGACGAGGAAAGGAAATGCAGTTCACACCTGTGAAGGAATGTGCGCTGAGACACGGGATTCCGGTATTCCAGCCGAAAAAAGTGCGTGATCCCGAGTGTGTGGAAGAGCTAAAGAAATATCAGGCGGATGTCTGTGTTGTAATCGCATTTGGACAGATTTTGCCGAAAGAAATTCTGGAAATGACCCCATATGGGTGTATCAATGTTCATGCATCCTTGCTCCCGAGCTATCGGGGAGCAGCGCCGATCCAGTGGGCTGTCATCCGGGGAGAAAAAATATCCGGTGTGACGACCATGCAGATGGATGAAGGTCTTGATACCGGAGACATGCTGGAAAAGACCGAGATTATTCTGGATGAGAAAGAAACCGGGGGCAGCCTGCACGACAAGCTTGCCGAGGCAGGGGCAAAGCTCTGTGTTCATACACTGGACAAATTGGTCCAAGGGGACTTGACGCCACAGAAACAGGGGGAGAGTCCGACGGAATACGCAAGAATGCTGGATAAAAAGCTGGGTGATATCAACTGGGAACAGTCCGCGGTTGAGATTGAACGGCTGATCCGGGGACTGAATCCGTGGCCGAGCGCCTATACAGACTGGAATGGGAAAACGATGAAGATCTGGGAAGCAGACGCGGTACCGGGAGAAAATACAGAAAAAGCTCCGGGTACGATTACGGATGTGACGAAAGATGATTTTGCCGTGCAGACCGGAGACGGTCAGCTGCGCGTGCGTGCGCTTCAGATTCCGGGGAAAAAGCGGATGGAAGCAGATGCCTTTTTAAGAGGGTATCAGGTAAAAGTGGGGGAGCATTTGGGATAAGGAGGAATTAGTGTGTATTATCCAATGTATTTTGATTCAACCTATGTACTTGTTTTGATCGGAGTGGTTCTTTGTATGGCCGCTTCTGCGAAAGTGAATTCGACTTATGCAAAATTCAGCCGCGTAAGGAACCATGCGGGGATCACCGGGGCAATGGCTGCCCAACAGATTCTTAGACAGTCTGGGATTTACGACGTCCGTGTGGAACGAGTTTCAGGAAAATTGACCGATCACTATGATCCGTCCAATAAGGTACTCAGACTTTCTGATTCTACGTATGGTTCCACATCGGTTGCAGCTTTAGGGGTAGCTGCCCATGAATGCGGACATGCCATTCAGCACGCGACCCATTATGCACCTTTGAGTATCCGGGGGGCGTTGGTGCCGGTGGCAAATTTCGGATCCAGTATTTCATGGCCTCTGATCATTGTCGGCCTGTTTATGCGCGGGGATATGGCGGCTTTTCTGATCAATATCGGAATACTGCTGTTCTCAGCGGCTGTACTGTTCCAGATCGTTACACTTCCGGTTGAAATCAATGCTTCCAGAAGAGCAATGAATATTCTGGAAGGGACAGGGATGTTGTATCCGGATGAGGCAGGTAAGGCAAGATCGGTACTTCGCGCAGCGGCGCTCACTTATGTGGCAAGCGCAGCATCTGCGATCCTGCAGCTTCTGCGTTTATTGATCCTTACGAGAGGACGAAGAAACGATGACTAAAGAAATCAGTGAAAGAGAGCTTGCGCTGGCGGTTCTGCTGGAGATAGAACGCGGCGAAAAGAGTCATATCGCGCTTAGACAGGTGCTGGAAAAGTATCAGTATCTGGGAAAACAGGAACGTGCCTTCCTCACCAGATTGTGTGAGGGGACGACGGAGAGAAGGATAGAACTGGATTATATTATCAATCAGTTTTCAAAAGTTAAAACTGATAAGATGAAACCGGTTATCCGTAATCTTTTAAGGTGTGCGGTTTACCAGATGAAATATATGGATCAGGTGCCTACAAGTGCGGCGTGCAATGAAGCGGTCAACCTGGCGGTAAAAAAGGGATTCAAGAGCTTGAAGGGATTTGTAAATGGCGTGCTTCGCAACATTGCGAGAAATCTGGAGAAAATTTCATATCCAGATGAGAATAACACAGCGGAATACTTTTCGATAAAATATTCGATGCCGCTATGGATCGTGGAACAGTGGCTGGCTGATTATGGAAAGGAACAGACCGAGCAGATTCTGCAGAGTTTCTATCTGGAACGTCCGACAACGATCCGGGTGAATGAAAACAGAATGTCACGAGCGGAACTGAAAAAGAAGTTGGAAGAAGAAGGGGTGACAGTGGAAGAACATTCACAGGTCGCCTCTGCACTCTTGATTTCCGGATATGATTATCTCGGAGCGCTCGAGAGCTTTCGAAACGGAGCATTTCAGGTGCAGGATGCTGCTTCAATCCTGGTGGCAGAAAGTGCCGGGATCAAGAATGGTGATTACGTGATCGATGTGTGTGCGGCTCCCGGAGGGAAAGCCCTTCATGCAGCACAGCTTCTGGAAGGAAGCGGACACGTGGAGGCGCGGGATCTGACGGAGAATAAGGTGGAACTGATCCGGGGAAATATCTGCCGTATGGGATTTGAAAATGTTGAAGCTATTCAGCAGGATGCAACGGTGTACGATGCTGCATCGGCACTGAAAGCGGATGTCCTGATCGCTGATCTGCCGTGTTCCGGTCTCGGAGTTCTCGGAAAGAAAACAGATCTGAAGTATAAGATGACACCGGAACAGGAGAAGGAGCTCGCAGAGTTGCAGAGAGAAATTCTGGCTGCGGTTCATGATTATGTGAAGCCGGGAGGGACGCTGGTCTACAGTACCTGCACGATCTGGCAGTCAGAAAATGAAGAAAATACGAGATGGTTTCTGGAATGTTTTCCGGAATATTCGTTGGAAAATGAAAAGCAGATTTTCCCGTCCAGAGAAACGGATGGATTCTATATTGCCGTGCTGAAACGCAGGGCGGGAGGACAGTAGAATGGAAGAAATGCTACAATCAAAAAAGGATATTGCTTCGTTCACGCTGGATGAATTGAAAAATGAGATGAAAGAGATTGGGGAAAAACCGTTTCGCGCCGGTCAGATTTACGAGTGGCTTCACAAAAAGCTTGCAGATCGCTTTGATGAGATGACGAATTTATCGCTTTCACTCAGAGAAAAGCTGGATCAGAATTATGAGATCCGAAAAGTGGAGATGGTGCGGCGACAGATCTCGAAAATCGATGGGACAAACAAGTTCCTTTTCTGCCTGCAGGATGGCAACATGGTGGAGAGCGTGCTGATGAAATATAAGCACGGGAATTCTGTCTGTATTTCGTCACAGGTGGGATGCCGTATGGGATGCCGTTTCTGCGCGTCTACGCTGGATGGCCTGGAGAGGAATCTGACACCTTCGGAAATGCTGCGCCAGATTTACCAGATTCAGAAGATCAGCGGGGAGAGAGTTTCCAATATTGTTATCATGGGAACGGGAGAACCGCTGGATAATTATGACAATTTCCTGAAGTTTATTCATATGATTAGTGATGAACATGGATTAAATATCAGTCAAAGAAATATCACTGCTTCAACTTGCGGAATTGTGCCGAATATTTACCGGCTCGCGGATGAGAAACTTCAGATCACACTGGCTCTTTCCCTGCACGGCTCTACGCAGGAAAAGAGGAAAAGTCTGATGCCGGTGGCAAATAAATATGATTTGGAAGAAGTACTGAGGGCATGTGACGATTATTTTCGGAAAACCGGGCGAAGGATCACATTTGAATACAGCCTGGTTCACGGAGTTAATGATACGGAAGAAGACGCAGGCGAACTGATCCGGATTTTGAAGGATAGAAACTGCCATTTGAATCTGATTCCGGTGAATCCGATCAAGGAGCGAAATTACGAGAAACCGGATAAAAAAAGTGCCGCGAAATTTAAAAATAAGCTTGAAAAAAGCGGGATAAATGTTACTATAAGAAGAGAAATGGGCTCTGATATAGACGGGGCATGTGGACAGTTGAGACGTAAGACAATGCGAGGAGTATGATTATGAAGATATTTTCCATGACAGACGTGGGAAGAAAACGCGAAATTAATCAGGATTATGTGTTTGCTACTGATGAGCCGCTTGGAGTACTGCCGAATCTTCTGGTTGTGGCAGACGGAATGGGTGGACATAAAGCGGGAGATTTTGCTTCCAAATATACGGTGGAGGTTCTGGAGGAGGAACTGAAGCATACATTAAAAGAAGGACCGGAGGAAGTGTTGCTTGATGCTGTACAGACAGCGAATCACAAGTTGATTGAAGCGGCGGGCAAGGATATCAAACTGGAAGGTATGGGAACTACGCTCGTTGTGGCGACGGTGATCGATCATACACTTTACTTTGTTAACGTTGGTGACAGCCGTCTGTATTTGATCAACAAAGATATCAGACAGTTATCCAGAGATCATTCTCTGGTTGAAGAGATGGTAAGACTTGGCGGGATTAATGAAGAAGAGGCAAGGAACCATCCGGATAAGAACATCATCACAAGAGCAATTGGTGTGAAGGAGAACGTGGAGGCGGATTTCTTTGAATTCAGCCTGAAAAAGGGAGACACGATTCTTATGTGTACCGATGGACTATGCAATATGGTGGATGATGAAGAGATTTTTGCAATTATTAAGGGGGCAAGAGATATTGTTGAGGCAGGTCGCACTTTAATAGACCGTGCCAATGAAAATGGGGGAAAGGACAATATCGGTGTCGTTTTGGCACAGCCATTTTCTAATGAGGTGAGTATATGGTAAAAGATGGTATTTTCCTGAGCAACCGTTATGAAGTGCTGAGCAAGATCGGTGCAGGTGGTATGGCGGATGTTTACAAGGGACGCGATTGCATGCTGAACCGGTATGTAGCAATCAAGGTATTAAAGAAAGAGTATAGAGAAGACGAGAATTTTGTCAGGAAATTCCGCTCGGAAGCTCAGGCTGCGGCAGGACTTCAGAATCCGAATATTGTCAATGTTTATGATGTGGGTGAAGACCGGGGACTTTACTATATGGTAATGGAGCTGGTGGAAGGAATTACATTAAAAGAATATATACAGAAAAAAGGAAGGCTGTCCAACAAAGAGGTTCTCAGTATTTCGATCCAGATGTGTACCGGAATTGAAGCGGCACACAAGCATGAGATCATTCATCGGGATATCAAACCGCAGAATATCATTATTTCCAAAGAAGGAAAGGTAAAAGTAACTGATTTTGGTATTGCAAAGGCAGTATCTTCTCATACCGTCACTTCCAGTGCGATGGGATCGGTACATTATGTTTCACCGGAACAGGCACGTGGCGGCTTCTGTGATGCGAAGAGCGACATATATTCAGTCGGTATTACGATGTATGAGATGGCAACCGGAAAAGTCCCGTTTGACGGGGATTCTACCGTGGCGGTGGCCATGAAGCATCTTCAGGAAACGATGACGCCTCCTTCTGAGATTGTGCCAAGTGTTTCGCCTGCTCTTGAGAAAATTATTTTAAAATGTACGCAGAAGAGCCCGGAGAGAAGATATCAGAATATCAGTCTTCTGATTCAGGATCTGAAGCGGGCGCTGGTGGATCCGGACGGCAGGTTTGTGGATATGGGGCAGGCCTATGATGACGGCAACACCGTCATGATCTCCCAGGAAGAGATGGGGCGTATCCGGAACGGACGTGGTTATGACGAGTATGATGAAGAGTCCTACGATGACGAATACGGCGAAGAAGACGAATCGTACGGTGATGATTATGATGATGATGGGTACGATGACGAGGAAGAAGAGAAATACAGAAGCCGGAAGGGCAGCAGGAGCAATGATGTCAATCCAAGAATGAATAAGATGATGAAGATCCTCACGATCGTAGTCGCTGTGATCATTGTTTTCATTCTGATCTTCGTGATCGGCAAAGCGGCCGGTGTATTTAAATTCGGACCGGGAACAGAAGCAGTGGAAACGGATAGTAAGAATATTGAGGTTCCAAAGCTGGTTGGCGAGAATAAAGAAGTGGCTGATGAGATGTGCAGTAAGCGTAATCTCGTGATGGAAGTAGTGAGTAAGGAGAATTCGGATAAATATCCGGAGAATACAGTGATCCGGCAGAGTATTGATGCCGGCGAAAAGGTTGCAAAGAAGACCGTGATCGAGGTCGTGATCAGTTCCGGAGAGAAGGAAGTTACGATTGAGAGCGTCGAGGGAATGGATGAAGATGCGGCGAAGAAGACGCTGAAGGCGCAAGGCTTCACAGATTTTACTGTGGATTCTGAATACAGCGATAAGTGGGAAAATGGTGTGGTGATCGGAACGAATCCGGCAGCAGGAGAGAAAGTGACGGTTGATACCAAGATCACACTGATCGTCAGCAAGGGCGCCCAGAAGAAGGATGTTCCGGACCTGAGGGGCAAGACCGTATCTGAGGCACAGAAACTGCTTGCAAGTGCAGGTCTTGAAGATGGTGGCAGCAGTGAGCAGTACAGTGACAAGTATGAAGCAGGCCTCATCATTTCCCAGTCCGTGACACCGGGAAGTAAGGTGAGCTCCGGTACATCGGTAAGCTATGTGGTCAGCAAAGGGAAGAAACCGGCTGATCAGGTGAAGGTTCCGTCTGTAACCGGTAAAGGTCTGGCCGATGCAATCAGTGCACTTTCGGCAAGAGGACTTTTCTATGAGGAAGTGACACAGACCAGTGATCAACCTTCCGGAACCGTTATCTCGGTAGAGCCGGGAGAAGGAACCTCTGTTGATATCGGTTCTACGGTCAAACTGTATGTAAGTGACGGAAGCGGTGGAAACCCCGATGAAGGCAGCGACGATGAGACTCAGCAGTAGGAAGCTAAAGAAAATGATAGAAGGAACTGTTTTATGCAGGGAAGAATTATAAAAGGAATTGCAGGATTCTACTACGTTTATGACGTAGTAGAATTCGCTGTTTATGAATGCAAGGCGAAGGGGATTTTCCGTAAAGAGAAAATAAAACCGCTGGTGGGAGATCTGGTAGAATATGAAGTCCTTGACAAAGAAGAAGGAACCGGAAATATCACGAAAATACTTCCGAGAAAGAGTGAACTGATTCGGCCTGCGGTTGCGAACATTGATCAGGCACTGGTTGTGTTTGCAGTGACAAAGCCGAAACCGCACTTCAATCTTCTGGATCGGTTTCTGGTAATGATGGAACGACAGGAGATGTCCGTCGTGATCTGCTTTAACAAGCAGGATCTTGCAGGAGAAGAGGAAATAGCAGAATTAAAGGCAACTTATGAATCATGCGGATACCGGGTTATCTTTACGAGTGCTTATAAAGAAGAAAATATTCAGGAAATCAAAGCGGTGTTGAAAGGGAAGGTAACGGCTGTGGCCGGACCTTCGGGGGTGGGTAAATCTTCCTTGATCAATTGCCTGCAGGAGAACATCAACATGGAGACAGGGAGCATCAGCCGGAAGATTGAGCGCGGGAAACATACGACACGCCATTCCGAACTGATTCCTGTGGATGAAGATTCATATATCATGGATACACCGGGTTTTTCTTCGCTGTATACCAATGATTTTGAAAAAGAAGAACTGAAATCGTATTTTCCGGAATTCAGGGAATATGAAGGGACATGCAGATTCCTCGGATGTAATCATGTGAGCGAGCCGGGGTGTATGGTCAAGAATGCGCTGGAAGAAGGGAACATTCACCGGACAAGGTACGACGATTATCTAGAGATGTACCGTGAGCTGGAACAAAAGGAGAAAAGGAGATATTAAGAATGGAATATGTATTATCACCTTCCATTTTGTCAGCAGATTTTGCTGTCCTTGGAAATGAGATTCAAAAAACAGAGAGTGAAGGAGCGAAATATCTGCACTTTGATGTGATGGACGGAGTCTTTGTGCCGAGTATTTCTTTTGGAATGCCGGTCCTCAAATCTGTCAGAAAAGTGACCGGACAGGTCCTGGATGTACATCTTATGATCACAGAACCGATCCGATATGTGGAAGAATTTGCAAAATCAGGAGCAGATATCATCACCATTCATTATGAAGCATGCCAAGATGTGAGAGCAACACTCGCAAAAATACGTGAACTGGGAGTAAATACAGGAATTTCCATTTGCCCGGAGACACCCGAAACAGTGTTGGAGGAGTTCATCGGGGAAGTGGATATGTTCCTTGTCATGACTGTTCATCCGGGATTCGGAGGGCAGAAACTGATTCCGGAGACTCTCGATAAGGTTCGGAGACTGAGAAACATGCTGGAAGAAAAAGGAACAGAAACCGACATTCAGGTGGATGGCGGTGTTCATCTGGGCAATGTCCGTGAAATCCTTGAGGCGGGGGCCAATGTACTTGTGGCTGGCTCCGCAGTGTTCAAGGGTGACGCGGCTGCAAATACAAGGGAATTTATGGAGAGTTTAAGAAGCTATGAGTAAAACCGTGATTATCACAGGGGGAGCACTGGACGAGGGGTTCGTAGAAAAGATACTTGGCGAAAACGAGGGAGCCTGCATAATCGGTGTGGACAGAGGTGTAGAGTATTTATATCACAATCAGATCATGCCGCAGTATATTGTGGGAGATTTCGACAGCATCGATCCTGAAGTCATCAAATACTACAAAGAAGAGACACATGTGCCGGTACGGGAATATAACCCGATCAAAGACGCATCAGACACAGAAATCGCCATCCGGTTCGGAATCACATTGGGAAGCAAAGAAATCATCATTCTCGGCGCGACCGGCGGAAGGATCGATCACCTCTGGGCCAATGTCCAGTCACTGTATGTTGCCTGCCAGGCAGGAGTAGAAGCATACATACTGGACGAAAAAAATAAAATACGGGTAATCGATAAACCGTGTGTCCTGAAAAAATCAGAAGCATACGGAAAATATCTGTCGATATTTACACTCTCAGGGGAAGTGTTTGACCTGAATTTAAGAGGAACAAAATGGCCGCTTAGTCATCACGCATTAAAGCCGTGTGACAGTCTGACGGTAAGTAATCAGTTCGTCGATGAGATGGTGGAGATTGATTTCCCGTCAGGACTTCTGGTTGTGATGGAGACGAAGGATTAGAGGGGACGGGGCATTTGTCACGCCCGGCATCCTTTGGCGCCCGGAAGAAAATTTGAGGAATTTGCAGCTGAATAAATTCCTAGATTTTTAATGATTAATCCGTTATACTAAGTTTATACTTAGTGTAACGGTTTTTTTGGAGGTGACGTGATTTTATGGGAAGAAACGTAGCCATCGGAATACAGAGCTTTAGTGAGATTATTGAAAAAAAATACTTTTATGTAGATAAGACGTCCTTTATCAAGGAATGGTGGGACAGTGGTGACAGTGTAACACTGATCACCAGACCTCGCCGTTTTGGAAAGACGTTAAACATGAGTATGGTGGAGCAGTTTTTCTCACTGGATTATGCAAATCGTGGAGATCTGTTCGAAGGACTCTCCATCTGGAAAGAGAAAGAATACAGAGAGATTCAAGGAACGTATCCGGTAATCAGTCTTTCATTTGCCAACATTAAAGAAAAGAACTATGAGATAACCAGAAAGAAAATCTGTCAGATACTGACGGACCTTTATGCGGACTATACATTTCTTATGAAGAGTGATGTTATGGAAGCGTCGGACCGTGAGTTCTTCCATAGGATTTCTCCGGATATGGGAGATGTGGAGGCGACGTTGGCGCTTCATAATCTTTCAAAATATTTGAGTCGCTATTATGGCAAGAAAGTGATTATTCTGCTGGATGAGTATGATACTCCGATGCAGGAAGCTTATGTAGATGGATATTGGGATGAATTGGTCGTATTTACCAGAAGTCTTTTTAATTCTACATTTAAAACAAATCCATGGCTGGACAGAGCGATTATGACCGGAATCACCAGAGTCAGTAAGGAGTCGATTTTTTTAGATTTAAATAATTTGGAGGTTGTGACTACAACATCAAATAAATATGCCACTTCTTTTGGATTTACAGAAGAAGAAGTATTTGATGCCCTGGAAGAATGTGAGCTTTCCGGAGAAAAAAAAGAAGTGAAAAGGTGGTACGATGGATTTATTTTTGGTAAACAGAAAGATATTTATAATCCTTGGTCCATCTTGAATTTTCTCGACAAGAAGGATTATCGGATGTACTGGGCGAACACCAGCTCAAACAGTCTGGTGGGCAAGCTTCTCCGGGAGGGAGACCGAAGAATTAAAGAACAGTTTGAGATTTTGCTGGACGGAGGTGTAATAGAGTCTCCGATTGATGAACAGATTGTATATAATCAGCTTCGGGGAAACGAAAGAGCGATTTGGAGCCTTTTACTGGCAAGCGGATATTTGAAAGTTTTGCGTTTCGAAAGTATTATAGAAGTCCCGGACGGAACGAACCCGAAGTATACACTGGCACTTACGAACCGGGAAGTAAGGCTGATGTTCCAAAATATGATACGGGATTGGTTTATGGATGTCGAAGGGGATTATAATGATTTCATTAAGGCACTTTTATTAGGAAATAAAAAAGTTATGAATAGATACATGAACCGGATTGCACTCAATGTTTTCAGCTATTTTGACACCGGAAAACGTCCTTCCGGGGAGGAACCGGAACGGTTTTACCACGGCTTTGTTCTGGGCTTGATTGTAGATCTGCAAAGCAGATATGTGATCACGTCAAATCGGGAGAGCGGTTTTGGAAGATATGATGTTGTGCTTGCGGCGAAGAATCCTCAAAAGGATGATACCATCATTATGGAATTCAAGGTTCATGATCCGGATGATGAGGATACATTAGAAGATACGGTGGCATCTGCGCTTGCCCAGATTGAAGAAAAACAGTATGAAGTAGATCTTGTGGCAAGAGGAATCCCGGCAGAACGGATCAGAAAATATGGATTCGCATTTGAAGGAAAAAAAGTATTGATTGGCTAAAGAAGAAAAAGTAAATAGCTAAATATTGAGTTTTTCGTATTTCTGTGATAGCATTTACACGACTGATCTTTTTGATAGAAGTTAATTTTAGAAATATTATGCGGACAGTGCGAAGAACAGCGAACCAAAGGACTGTTGATGGGAAATAATTCGTTCAATTACACCTCGAGGTGTCCCGGTAAGGCGGTTTATCTGCCGAATCGAGATGCCTCTTTTGTGTAATAAAACAATATTTTGTTTCTTTCTAATGTTGAAAGTTTCTGAAAATCCGTTGCAGAGTCGCAGGAACAGATTTGTTGAATAATATCTTTTGCCACATCGTCAGGTATCCGCTTTCTGAATTTGTGTATGTCCAGACAGTCATCGGACGGAGCAATTCTATGCATCGCCAGGAATTGTTCCGGTGTATCCAGTAATCTGAGAACCAAGGCTGTGTCGGTCAATCCGGCTGTCTTTCTGGTATAGTCGTTAAAACTGCTCCATTGATAACCGGATCCTGGGAAGTTTTCCAGTCCGGCTTTGGAGGGATTATAATGAATATAGCGGACTATAGTCAGCAGAGCGTTATCCGATTCAACAGGTTCACTATAATAGCGACCATCCTGAACAAAACCGGTACGGTCATACTTGGCATTGAACCAGCAGGCATAAGTTGTGTTTATGTGGCGAAATATGGATTCAAGTGAAACGGTATTTGGGTGGCGAAGGAGCAAATGAACATGATTTGACATCAAACAGTAAGCATAAATCTCAAATTTTAATTGATCTTTATAGAATTCTAATATATCCAGATATTTTATATAATCTTTGGATTCTTCGAAAAGTAGTTGTCTGTCGGCTCCTTTGATTACTACATGATAAGTCTGAGTTGATGATTTTTTACGTGCATGTCTTGCCAATAATATCCCTCCAAGCTGATATATGATTATTTGAAACAAAAAACAGGTGAAAATTAGGAGTGTTGATAAAAATGTAAAATGAAAAGAATGGATGTTTCGTGAATTAAGTGTTTTCGATAATTTTATAATATAGTTTTTTGAAGAAAAGTAAATAGTAAAGTATAAATATCTCTTATTTTAGCGTAATTCTTACATACAAATTGTGAAGTGTGTTGAGAAACTGAGAGAAAATGGCAAAAATCGCCTGCCAAAGTGCGCTGCTCGTGGCAAAAGAAACGTCCCCGGACAATCCCCGGACAATCCAGACGCATTTAAGGACAGAATACGATGCCCTACTTGTGAAAATGCTGGTAATGCTGTAAAAATAAGGTAACGTAATTGTAAAATAGTATACAACAAGGAGAACAAAATGATGAAGAAAACAATGAAAAAAACAGCAGCAGCCGTAATTGCGGCAGTAACCGTGTGTGGTCTGGTGACAGGATGCTCAGCAAAGGAAGAGAAAATTGAAGTGAACGCTTCTACTTCTTCCTACGAAGACATGGTAAGTTATTTTGAGCAGGAGGGCTTTATTTCTGAAGACTGTGAACCGGTAAATATTAATGAGACCAGCGGATATCTCCAGGATAACACGGGCGGACAGTTTACCGAGACACAGGTGGCAGACAAGGCGTATGATTATGATGGACTCTGGCTGTTCTGGTGGGATCAGGAGAATCAGACGGAGATGTATGAGACTTACCAGTCCATGGGAGCGAATCAGGGAACGATTGTTCTTGGAGGAGGTGCTGCGATCCTTCAGACAGAAGCAAAAAATGGCGCTTATGCACTTGCGTTTTCAGAGGATTATGAGAAAAAGCAGGATGTCGTTGACGCATTTGAAGCACTTGAAAATGAATAAAGCAGAATTTACTTAAAGAGAAAAGTCAGGGGGACATTATGGAACGGGTTTTTGGAAAAGACAAAGGCAGTATGGGACGTTTCTTCCGGATGCTGCAGAAGGCAGGGCTTCCTTATCTTTGGATTATTGCATATATTGCCATAACAGCACTGCTGGCAAATGTGGGGATCAGTGTGACGGAATACACAGCTGAGTTGTTTGCGGGAAATGTGAATTTCGGTACCGTGGTTTTCCCATTTTTGATATTTACGTTAATATCTCAGATGATCGGTTCAATCAGCGGGATCATGAGTAACCTTTGTGTGGCCCGAATTGACAGGAATGTCAGGAGAATGATCTGGAGAAAGATTGTCAAGCTTCCACTCGGATATTACGAAAGAAATACACCGAAAGAGATGATTTCACGTATTACGACCGATATCACTACGATCAGTCAACTTATCATGCAGGTATTTGTGGCAATCCTGACTTCGGCATATAGCCTGATAATTACATTAAAGAAAATCGGTTCCTATGACCAGAAGCTGATGATTGCGCTGATTGCAGTTCTGCCTTTGAATTTTATTATTGCATTCGTCATGGGGAAAATGAGATTCGGCGTGTTGGATCTTGTGAACGAAAAAAATGCAGAACTGACACAGACGATCGCGGAAAGAACCAACAATCTCCTTCTGGTAAAATCTTATGGAAAAGAAGAGCAGGAATTTCAGACAGGTCAGAAGAAGATGGTGGGATTGTATAAGAGTACGATTCTGGATTCATGGCTTGGACTTGCAACTCCAATGTATGCACTGGTAGGGGCTATGCAGTTTATCGTTATCGTAATGGTAGGCCGAAACTTTTATGCATCCGGGGCATTAAGTCTGGCGCAATGGATTGCTTATTATGGATTTGCCATGAATATCGTCAACCTGCTTACGGCATACTGCGGATATTGGACATCATTTAAAGGATCTCAGGGAGCAACCAAAAGAGTAGCTCAGATCATGGAGGAGATAGAAGAAGATATTGAAACCGGGGAAGAGGCAGGATGCCTTCATGGTGAAATTGAATTAAAGGACATAGACTTCTCTTATGAAGAAAAGCCGATTTTTGAAAAATTGAACCTGAAAATTCCGGCAGGGCGTGTGACGGCTCTGATCGGTCCCTCCGGAAGTGGGAAGACTACACTCCTGAATCTGGTAGAACGTCTGTATCCGGTTCAGGGAGGTATGATTTCATTCGGCGGCGAGGACATTTCAAAGTATTCTCTGAAAAGTTTCCGGAATGCGATTTCCTATGTGACGCAGGAAAGCACACTTTTCGCGGGAACGATCCGTGATAATATCTTGTTTGGAGTAAAAAGAGAAGTGGCTGATGAAGAGCTGGAACGTGTTTGTGAGGATGCCTGTATCATGGACTTTATCCGGGAGCAGCCGGAAGGATTTATGATGGATGTCGGAGAGAACGGTGAGAAGCTGTCCGGGGGTCAGAAGCAGCGGCTCGCTTTTGCACGAGCATTATTAAAGCAATCGGACTATCTGTTCATGGATGAGGCAACTGCAGCTATGGATATTCGGGGGAAAGATCAGGTTTGGAAGAGTGTGAAATATCACATGAAAGGTAAAACGACCCTTATGGTTGCACATGACAGACAGACTGTGCAGAAGGCCGATTACATAGTAGTCATGCAAAATGGCAGGATTGTCTGTCAGGGAGAACCGGAAAAAGTGTATGTGGAAAATGCATATTTCCGAGAACTGATAGGAAGTGAGGGACAGGACTAATGAAAAAAGAGAAAAATGTATTACAGTTTTTTCTGAATTTCTATAGAAGATTTTCTATTCCATGGTGGCTCTATCTGGTTACATTTGGAGTCGGAATTGTCTACGCGGAGGCCGGAATGAGAGTATCCCAGTATCTGGTTCGTGTTAATAAAGGGGAACTGTACAATTCTGTCATTCTAAGTTATGTATTTATGATGCTTTTTAATGCACTGCTGGGATTTTTGCGGCCGCTGGTGATGGCGTATGCCGATCAGCGAGTAATTTTGAGGGTGAGGTCTGCACTATGGAGGAAAATCCTGCATCTTCCGATGGAAGTATTTGAAAAAGAGCAGCCGTCTTCGCTGGTATCGGCTGTTACAAACGATGTAACCCAGGCAACAATGGTGATCGGAGGTGTTTTCTCGGGAGCGGCGTCACTCTTTGGGTTTGCTCGTGCATGTATGATTCTGTATCAGTATAATGCACCGCTTTCTGTATACCTTTTGCTTTGTATACCTGTCGCAGTTGCGGTATTCATTCTTGTAGGAAAGCTACAGTATACAATCATGAAAAAGCGGTATGCTTCGCTTAATCAGATGACAACATTTTTCTCAGAACATTTGTCTGCGGGAAAATATGTTAAGGCTCAGGTAATGGAAGAAAAAGAGTTGGAAAGTGGATTTGCGGCAATTGATTCCCGATATAGGGCGGATGTGTATTACGCTTTCATGTCACAGATTCAGACTCTTGCACATTCTATTTATTCCCTGCTTACGACAATCGTAATGGCGGTGGGAGGTTCGCGCCTGATTCGTGCAGGGAAAATGGAGGCGACGGGAATCAATATGTTCAGTACATATATGACACAGGTAAACATGTATTTGGCAGAACTCCTGACGGTGTGGCAAAATGTGATGGGATCGAAAGGTGCGCTTACTCATGTCAGTGAAATTCTTGATCTGGATGAGGAAGATGCGCAAAAAGGAAAAGCCTGGATCGAATCTCAGAATCAGGATATTGTGTTTAAAAATGTGAATTTCGGGTATCAGGATGGAACGGAAATTCTTCATGATTTTTCAGTACGGATACCGGGCGGAAAGATGACTGCAGTAGTAGGTGACAACGGTTCCGGAAAATCTACGATCATGAAACTGATGCAGGGCTTCTATCAGCCGGATTCCGGAGAAATCAGGGTGGGAGAAAACCTGATTGGCGAGACAAAACTTCAGGATGTGCATAAAAGATTTGGCTATGTCCTTCAGAGTAATCCGTTGCTTTCCGGGACGATCCGCGATAATATTCTTTATGGAACGGACCGTCCGGTATCAGAAGAAAAGCTGAGAAAAGCAGCCGAAGAGGCCAGAGTGGATTCGTTTGTTGAATCTCTTCCGAACGGATATGATACTATGCTTGGAGAAGCCGGCAACCGGCTGTCCGGCGGACAGAGACAGAGACTGGCAATTGCAAGGACCCTTATTATGCAGCCTGATTACCTGATACTGGATGAGGCAGGAGCAAGTCTGGATCATGACACGTACATGAAGATCTATCATGGCATCAGACAGAAGATGAAAGGTCATACGGTCGTCTTTATTGCACATGATATGCGGGAAATCGCAGAGGCAGATTATCTGATTGTTATGCATCATGGCAGACTGGAAGCCTGTGGAACCCATGAGGAATTACAAAAGACCAGCAGGACTTATCAGGAATATCTACAGTCCCAAAAAGTATCTTAAAGAAAGAAGGAATGATTATGAAGAACTTTACGATTGTGTCCTCCCTGATTTTTGTGCTATTATTTTGTGGGATGGTTGGATATGTTGCACTATCAGAAGATTTCGTATTGCCTGAAAAAGAAGAAAAAACGGTAGTTGAAGAGAATATGGATGCACCGGTGTGGAATAAAACGATGGATGAGGTTGTTGCTTATCTGGAAAAGGAAGGACTTATTTCGACAGATGATCGAGTGACACTCTGTGCAGATGGATTATGCTCGCTTGCACTTAAATACAATGGAGCCGAGATCTACTGGTGGGATTTGGAAAAAATAGATCCGAAATCGGATGAATACAAGGCATACGACAGTCTCAGGACAAAAGGAGAAATTGATCTTTATGGATCCGGCATGATTATTATGCCGAAGAAAAACGGTCCTTTTGCACTTCTTTCAACGTATTATGAAGGAGACCCAGAGATTTTAGAAAAAGCATTTGAAGAGTTTGGTCAGGAGAATTAATTATGAAAATGAAGCTTGTTCTGGTAGAAGAAGATACGAGTTTGCGCACACGACTAGAAGAATTATTAACATTTTACAATGTATTTGATATTGTAAAAACCTTTGATGGAATTAATGAAGCCCATGAATATATTAGTTTGAATGAGGTGGATGTCGTATTTATTAATTTGCGAACAGGCAATCCGGCATTCAGTGATGACGGGGCTTACCTGGCGTACAATCTGTCGCAGATGAAGCCGGATCTTCTGGTGGTGCTGTATTCCGAAGAAAAGCTTGAAGCGGGGACGGTATTTGGTGTCTGCTGCGATGAGTATTTTTCCCTTCCATTCAGTATTCATGTATTACAGCGTGTCGTAAAAAGAGTGCAGTATCTGTTTGAGCTTCTCCAGTATAAGCGCTTATGGGTCAACCGGTCTGTGATGATTAAAATCAAAAATGGATATCAACTGGTGGAGATTGATAAGATTCTTTTTATTGAGCGCGCAAACCGAAAGAATAAGATGATGACTGTGGATGGAAAGGAAGTGATTCTTTCAGGATATTCGCTGGATGAGTTGGAACATATTTTGGAAGGGCATAATTTTTACCGCTGTTATCAGTCCTTTATTGTGAACTTGTCCAAAGTGTCTTACGTCAAGGCGAATAATGAGACGAAAAGTTTCTCGCTGGTTTTTGACGGATATGCGGGTGAAGTCATGCTGAGTCGAGATAAATATACGGAAGTGATCCAGCTTTTGAAAAGTAAATATGCAAGGCTTACACTTTGATTTTGTCCCCTGCAAATTGTGGAAAAATAGCAGTTTGCAGGGGACTTTTTGTGTAAACTTTTGTGAGTTGCAGAACCGGTACAGAATAGAACGTGCCAAAGACAGAATAGCCCCGAGGCATTGAAATCAAAAAAGATTCCGATATAATTCACCGTAAAGAGGTTCATAGAAACGAGGAGGAAAAAATGAAATCAAAAGTTATTTCGTTTGCAGAGTATGATAAGGTGGATATCAGCGCCTATCAGAAGGTGTTTGCCTTGGACGAAAAAGCAGTCAAAAAAGAGATGGATTTTTTGAAGAACAAAAACAGTACCTGGGCAGATTCGGATGAAGTTGTGGATGGAGCAATCATTGTTTGTGACATGAAATCAGAGAACTCATTTTTCAACAGAGAGCAGCTGAAGCTTATGGTAGGACAGGGATTCTTTAACAAGAAACTGGAAGCATTGTGCGTGGGAATGAAAAAGGGAACGACAAATGTACTGGATGTTGACGGGGATAAGGTGACAGTGACGGTCCAGTCTGTTCAGCGGAAAATGGTTCCTGAGGTCACAGATGAGATGGTAAAGAATCTTGAGATTAAAGGAATTGAAAGTGTCGAAGAATACGAGGAATATCTGACTCGGCAGCAAAAGAAGAAAATCGCAGATGAAGAAGGATTTGATGCAATTCAGTATGTAATGAAACAGGTATTTGAAAACAGTGCTTTTGACTTGAAAAAGGCTGATTGGATTGAAATGACAGATCATGAAATCCATAGATTACAAGTAATAGCAGATAAAGAGAACCTGAATCTGAAAACCATGGCACCAGAAGATTTTGAAGGAAAGATGCCGTTTTCAAGTTATCATGAGCTGCTTGTAAATGTTCAGTATGATTCATGGGATAAGTTGTTGTGTTATCTTCTCGGCTGTGTTTATGCGAAGCAAGATGGCGTAGAGTACACGAAGGAAAAATATAGGGAAAGCATAGAAGACTATATGAAATTCTGGCATGAAACAAAAGAAAATGCGGAACAGATCAACACGTATGAGTATTCGAAAATTACATTTTTCGCGGATTATTATTATCAAAAAGTAAGAGGTTACGTAGAAAAAAATTATTTTAAGGAGGACAAGTAAATGGCAATTCAGTATGCAGACAATGACAGTTTTAAAGAGCAGATCAAGGAAGGTTTTGTGATCGTGGATTTCTTCTCAACAACATGTGTGCCGTGTAAAGCGTTTTCACGTATTTTGGAGGAGCTTGATGCGGAGCTTCCATTTATCAATATCGTAAAAGTGAACACGACTGATTATCCGAAGCTGGGAAAAGAAAACCGCATCTTTGGAGTTCCGACTGTTCAGTTTTACAAAGATGGAGAAAAGAAATTTGAAAATGTCGGTGTGATGGAAGTCGACGAAATGAAAGAGCAGATTGCCAAATTGATGTACTAAGAGGAAGAGAACATGGAAGTCAGGGAAATAATCTATGGGTTTGAAGTCAAAGAGAAGAAATATGTGCGTGAAGTCGAAGGCAATATCTTTCAGCTGGAGCATCAGAAAACAGGCGCGCAGATCATCGTTGTAGACAATCAGGATATGAAGAAGAGCTTTCTGGTAGGCTTCAGAACGATACCGGAGGATAGCACAGGTGTGTTTCATATCCTGGAGCATTCCGTATTGAATGGTTCCCGAAAATATCCGGATAAAGATACATTTGTTAATTTGATGAAGCATTCCATGGCGGAGTTCGTGAATGCAATTACCTATCCGGATCATACTGTATATCCGTTTTGTACAGAAAATGAGAAGGACTTTATGAAGTTAATGGATGTTTATCTAAATGCAGTATTTTATCCAAATGTTCTTACTGACAAAAAGATATTCGATCAGGAAGGATGGCATTTTCAGCGGGAAGAGGGAAAAGCACCGGAAATCAGCGGTGTAGTATATAACGAGATGAAGGGTGTCTTCTCTTCTCTGGATAATTTCTTAATGTATGAGATGGCTGAGGCGATGTTTCCGGAGAATGCTTATCGCTTTGTATCCGGCGGAAATCCGGATGCAATCCCGGCACTTTCTTATGAAAAATTTCTGGAACGGTACAGAACATTTTACAGCGCGTCGAACTGCTGTATTGTATTATACGGGAAGATGAATGTGGAAGAAAAGTTGGAATACATAGATAAGGCTTATTTAAGCAAGATGTCAAAAGTTGTAAGACCTGAACCGATTTCACTCCAGAGACCGTTGAGGACGATACGAAGAAAACAGTACGATAAAGATAAGTTTGGTGATCAGGGCGTATTTGCGGCATGTACGTATAATCTCGGGGAATTTGGTGACAGAGAACGAATGAGTGCTATTTACATTCTTGTTCAGGCGCTCATGGGAGAAGATGAAGCACCTTTGAAAAAAATGTTGCTCAAAGAGCTTCAAGTTTCAGATGTACAGTATTTCATTATGGACGGAATCCGTCAGCCTTATCTTGCAATCAAAATAAAGAATGCGGAACATGAAGCGGCGGACAGGCTGAGTATGGTCCTGAAAGAACAGGCAAAAAAACTATATGCTGAAGGAATCGGAGAGGAGATTCTCGTATCCGCAATGAACCGCCAGGAATTCTGGATGCGGGAAAAAGGAGGCTATCAGCCGGATGGAATCGACTGTGTACTTGATATAGCAGGCGGATGGACGCAGGATTTAGAACCATCTGTGATTATAGAATTTGAAGAGAAATATAAAAAACTGAGAAAACGTGTAAAGGAAGGATATTTTGAATCGCTTTTAAAAGAAATCATTCTGGAAAATGATTATCAGGCGGAAGTATATCTGGAACCTTCGGAAGAGATTTTGAGAGAGAAAACAGAAGAGGAAGAAGAAAACGGAGAGAAACAACCCGATTTATCAATTGAGGATCTGGAACAGGAGAATGAAGAACCCATAACCAGAGTAGATGAAGAAAGAGGAATTGTATATCTGAAACAGGAAGTGCCCTCTAAGGGAATTATTTACCAAAGCTGTTATTTTGATATCAGTGATCTGAAACCAGAAGAGGTTCCTTATGCCAAACTGTTAGCAGTCCTTCTGGGCGATCTGCCAACGAGAAAGCATACGCCGGAAGAACTTGTAGTTGAGAAAAATATGTGGTTTGGCAATATGGGCACTTATCTGGAAGTTTACACCAAAGCAGAGAACAGGGAACATGTCAACCTAAAATTTGTAATGGATGTAAGCTGTCTGGAGCAGAATCTGGAGAAGGCGTTGAATCTTCAGGAAGAACTTCTTTATGATACCGTTTTTGATCATCCCGAAATCATACGGAAAAAGATTCAACAGAGCAAAATGGCGATGGAAGAAGGGTTTGTATCAAATGGAAACAGTTACGCTTCCGGACGCGCTGCTGCGCACTATATGACGGAAGGCGTTGCGAGAGAGCGATATAATGGCATTCTCTATTATCAATTTCTTGGGGGGCTTCTGATGGATTTTGAATCAAATTGCGCTATGATCATACAGAAGCTGAAAAAAATCCGTGAGAAGCTTTGCTGTACAGCACCGCTGGTAATGAGTTTTACTGGTACAGAAGAAAGATACGCAGAATTTCGCAGACTGATGAATGATTCTGAATTATGTAATAGCCTAAGATCAGGTGATAGCGTGTGGTATCAGGATGAATTGCTGCCCGGAAAATCAGAAGCATTTATCATTCCATCCGAAGTTTCATATGCTGCATTTGGAGGGGACGGAGAATATAGTGGTGAGACTTATCTGCTCGGAAGAATCGTAAGTTTCGATTATTTATGGACAAAAGTTCGTGCCGAAGGAGGTGCTTATGGCTGCAGTATGGCGATCAATCCAAATGGCAGCTGGACGATGAGTTCCTATCGTGATCCAAATGTGAAGAAAACAATGGAAACATTCCGCGATACTTCAAACTGGTTGAAAACATTAGAGACAGAGGAACAGGAACTTCTGAATTATAAGATCGGGGCAGTTGCAAGATATGACCGGATTCCGAAGACATATGCACAGGTGAAACGAATGGATGCCTGGTATTTGCGTGAAGAAATGCCGCAGACGAGGGCTGGTATCAGAAAAGGATTGTTAAAAGCATCAAAAGAAGAACTGAAAAACAGATATCAGGCACTGGAAAGATTTGCCAAAGAGGGCACAGCCTGCGTGCTGGGAAATAGAGAGAGAATTGAAGAAGCAGCGGACGAATTTGATAAGATCATAGTATTGATGGAGTAAGGTTTGAGGAGAAATGAGAAGATGAAGAAAGAAAATATCTGGATGACATATGATGAGAAAGAAAACGATGAGCTTCATAATACCTGTGAATTATATAAATCCTGGCTGGACAGAGCAAAAACCGAGAGGGAATGTGTGGATTTGGTAACAGAACTGGCCAAGGAAGCAGGATATCATGAGCTTGGAGAATATCTGGAAGGCAGAAGAGAAATAAAAGCAGGAGAAAAGATTTATGTCACCTGTATGAAAAAATGCATTGCACTCTTTCGGATGGGGGAAAAACCGATATCCGAGGGCATGAACATTCTGGGGGCACACATTGATTCACCCAGAATTGACGTAAAACAGAATCCGGTTTATGAAAATGAAGGATTTGCATATCTGGACACACATTATTATGGGGGTATTAAGAAATACCAGTGGGTAACACAGCCTTTGGCACTTCACGGAGTGGTTGCAATGAAGGATGGACATTGTGTAAACATCAGCATCGGCGAAAAAGCAGACGAGCCGGTTTTTGTCATTACAGACCTTCTGGTACATCTCGCTTCACAGCAGATGGATAAAAAGGCCGGAGAAGTCATCGAAGGGGAAAAACTGGATCTCCTGATCGGAAACTGTCCCATCGATAAAGATGAAGATCTGCAAGAAGCAGAAAAAGAAGCAGTCAAAGCAAATGTTTTGAGCATTCTTGAAAAATCTTATGGAATCAGCGAGGAAGATTTTGCATCGGCTGAACTGGAAATTGTACCGGCGGGAAAGGCTAGAGATCTTGGTTTGGATCGCAGTATGATTCTTGCATATGGACAGGATGACCGCATTTGCGCATTTACATCTGTTATGGCTATGCTGAATGTTAAAAACAGCAGTCGTTCTGCGTGTTGTCTGCTGGTGGATAAAGAAGAGATTGGCAGTGTCGGAGCAACAGGAATGCACTCGCGATTTTTCGAAAATATGGTAGCTGAGCTGATTGCCTTAACAGAAGGGGAATCAGATCTGAAAGTAAGAAGAGCACTTGCAGGATCAAAAATGCTCTCTTCCGATGTAAGCGCAGCATATGATCCGTTATTTGCAGACGTATTTGAAAAACGAAGTGCAGCATTTCTTACAAAAGGGCTTGCGTTCAATAAATTTACCGGAAGCCGTGGCAAAAGCGGATCCAATGATGCAAATGCCGAGTATCTGGGAGAAATCCGTAGAATGATGGAGGAAGCCGGTGTGGCATATCAGTTTGCGGAACTTGGAAAGGTGGATGTCGGAGGCGGCGGTACAATCGCATATATTATGGCAAACTACGGCATGGATGTCATCGATTCCGGTGTGGCGGTGCTGAATATGCATGCACCATATGAAGTGAGCAGCAAATCTGATATTTATCAGGCTGTGAAAGGTTATGAAGCGTTTTTGAAATGGGGATGTGAATGTGAAAGACTATAAGAAAAAGTTGATCAATATTTTAGCCGTTATATTGGGAAACGCTATTCTGGCATTGGGAGTGGTTGCATTTGTTGTTCCTGCAGGGATTCCGATGGGAGGAGCAACCGGAGTTGGAATTGCATTGAATCATTTCTGGGGGGTTAGGATATCCATCGTCGTTTTCCTAATGAATTCTTTTATACTTCTGATAGCATGGTTTGTTATTGGCGCTGATTTTGTTGGGAAAACTATATTAAGTGTGATTATTTATCCGATTTTATTGGAAGTGATTCAGAAAATTCCGGGTATCACGAATATAACGGATAATATATTTCTGGCGGCAATCTACGGAGGGATACTGATTGGATTAAGTATGGCGGTTGTAGTAAGAGTCGGAGGATCAACCGGCGGAACGGATGCTATTGGAATGATACTTAATAAAAAGACTTCGCTGTCAGTAGGAACGGGGGTTTATCTTGCTGATGTCGTCGTTTTGGGGATGCAGGCTGTATTTAGTGATATGGAACAGATACTATATGCGATTCTGGTCGTCATTTTAACAACAATTGTCATGAATAAAATGATTCCGAACGGCAAAACATCCATGCAGGTCATGATTATTTCGAAAGAATACAGAAAAATACAGAAAAAAATTCTTCGTGAAATTGAAGCAGGAGTCACAATGTTCCAGATTCAGACCGGATGCGCCGGTGAATACCAGCAAGGGGTGATGTGTGTGATACCACGTCATAAGCTTTTCGCTTTGAAAGAAATGGTATGTGCTACCGATCCGAATGCATTTTTGACGATCACACAGATCAATGAAGTGAATGGACAGGGATTTACCAGGGAACG
>JALFNN010000039.1 GCA_022774325.1 bacterium
ACGAAGATCTCCGGCGGCTGTTCCGGCTCGATGGGCCGCATGCGTACATTCTGGAGCGCTGTGACATCCGCAAGGATCTCGGCACCGGAAATGCTGACCGGTTCGTATCCAGGGGCGGAAACGTTCAGGGTGTATTCGGAATAGGGTTGTTCCTCGATGGAAGGGTTCAGGCTGTATTCGAGAGGAGGGGATGCAAGTTCGATGGTATCCGTCTGACCGGACGAGTTGGTGGTCAGCTTCTCAATGGTATTTTCCGGGACACCGGAATAGGAGATCTCTATGGTGGCATCTTCTATGGGGCGGGCATTGATCTGGGAAGTGACCGACACCTGAAGCTTGCCGTGATAGGACGAATTCTCCTGCATTGTTTTGAGAAAATTCATATGGAAAACCTCACAAGGATGCTGTTATGAATAATATATTCCGATTCCCCGATATTGTGAAAAAATTCCGGTTATGATACAATTTGAAAGAAATCATTGTTGATTGGAGTCTGATTGTGGGAAGAAGAAATAGAAGAAAGAAAAAATCAGGATGTCTCGGAGCAGTCACTGTATTTCTCTGTTTTGCGGCTGGACTGATCTGTCTTAGTGCTGCGTATTTCCTGAGAAATCCGAATGCTTTTGAGGTGGTGGGATTTCTGAGCACGGAATCGGGAAAGGATGATGTTCCTCTGTTTGAAGAAGTGCGTGTCACGGAAGAGGAAATGGCGGACGGATTCTATTTTGGACTGTTGGAGACAGAGGAAGAGAAGACGGTATATAAGGAAATCTATCAGGGACTGATGGAAGAAAAAGAACATATTTCGCTTCATGCATCAGGGGGAGAACTGGCAAATGCGGTTTTCCTGCATGTGTTGAATGATCATCCGGAAATCTTCTGGTGCGACGGGAATGCAGTGTCGACTTCGTATTCAGAGACGATTCTGCAGGAAGCCTATGTGGACTTTGCACCGAAATATTTGTGTACCGGCGAGGAGAAAGAGAGGAAAAAGCAGGAGATTGATGCTGCGGCCGGGGAATGTCTGGCGGCGATTCAGGAGACGGCATCCGACTATGAGAAAATTAAGTCGGTTTACGAATATCTGATCCAGACCGTGGAATATAATCTGGATGCGCCGGATAATCAAAATATCTACAGTGCACTGGCGGGGAAGGAATCCGTCTGCGCCGGATATGCACGGAGTACGCAGTATCTTCTGAACCGGCTGGGAATCGTCTGCGCCTATGTTACGGGAACGACGACGGATGCGGACGGAAATACGGAGGATCATGCGTGGAACATGGTACGCTGTGAGGGGGAATGGTATTTCGTGGATACGACGTGGGGCGATCCTATGTTTCAACAGGAAGAGGAGCAGGTCGCTTCCAGAGCGATGACCTACGATTATCTTTGCTGTACGGAGGATATGATTTTACGAACGCATACCCTGAAAGAGGGATATGATTATCCCGAATGTGGGCCGGACCGGTGGAATTACTATCGCATGAACGGGATGTTTTATGAGAGCTATGAACGGGATACGCTGCTTGAAGCTATGTATGATTCGATCGATGCGGGTGAGGCGAGCGTTATCTTTAAATTCGTAAGTGATGCCGTGTATGAACAGGCACACGATGCGGTCACAGGAGAACTGGTTCAGGAAGGCGCTTCGTATCTTGGCAGGATGTATGGGCTCAGGGAAGTTCATTATTCTTATGTGGAGGAACCGCTTCTGGATAAACTTACAATCTATTGGAATTATTCATAAAGGAGGAACAAGAAATGTATTATAAGCAGTATGGAGACACGGATATGAAGGTTTCGGCAGTCGGGCTTGGAACCATGCGGTACGATGAGGAGGACGTAAAGGCGGGACGTTTGGAAAAATGTGCCGAGATTCCGCTCTACGCATTTGAGAAGGGAATCAATTACTGGGATACGGCACCTGCCTATTGTCATGACAAGAGTGAGATCATTACCGGAATCGCACTTTCCCAGGTGAAACGAAGCGACGTGTATGTGACTTCCAAGGTAAATCTCGGAACGTTGAACGAAGATGCAAGCCGGGATAATTTCCGGAGGAGACTGGAGACTTCTTTAGACCGGCTGAAGACGGATTATATTGATTTCTATCATATGTGGTGCATGCTGAACCTGGAGTCCTGGGAGAAGCACATGGAACTTTTATACGGTTTCTTTGAAGAGGCGAAGTCAGAGGGACTGATCCGGAATATTGTATTTTCTTCCCATATGCAGGGAAATGATATCGAGAAAGTTGTGGAGACCGGGAAATTTAAGGGAATGCTGATCGGCTACAATGCGCTCAACTACCGGTTCCGCCAGAGCGGGATCAAAGCGGCTCATGAGAATGGAATGGGTGTGGTTGTCATGAATCCGCTCGGCGGCGGTCTGATTCCGCAGAATCCGGATGATTTTTCCTATCTGACAAGGGGAACGGATCTGACGGTTCCACAGGCGGCGCTCCGGTTTGTGGCTTCCCACAAGGAGATCACGGTTGCGCTGGCAGGATGCACGACGAAGGAACATGTGGATGACGCTGTGAAGGCAGTCGAAAATCTGGAAGAACGTCCGGCAGAGGAAATCGCGGCCATGTATGAGGCAGAAGGTCTTTCTTTCAATAACCTGTGTACCGGCTGCAGTTACTGTAAGGGATGCCCGAAGGAAATTCCAATTCCGAAGATGATGGATGCATACAATCAGTACATACTGACCGGCAAGAAGGATGCAATTACATCCAGAATTGCATATCATTGGGATATTCCGAAAGCGAAAGCGGCAGAATGCATCGGATGCAGAAAATGTGAGAGACAGTGCACACAGCATCTTCCAATCGTTGAGCGGCTTGCCGAGATCGCAGCACTTCCGGACATTGAGGAATAAGGACATAAGAACGATAAGTCAGATGAAGAAGTAAATTAGTAGTTGAAATCTGGTCTCATATGTGTTAGAATTTTTACAATTTGAGAAAGTGGGCGCTCATGGTTGAGGAAAAGACTCCATGAGTGCCTTCTTTTAAGGATTGATGAAGTAAAATACTATGAAGGGATAAGGTGAACATATGAAAGCGTTTCTAATTTTAGAAGATGGAACTGTGTTCGAAGGAACGAGCATCGGGTCGACAAGAGACATGATTAGTGAGATAGTATTTAATACCTCAATGACAGGATATTTAGAGGTGCTTACAGACCCTTCTTACGCCGGACAGGCCGTTGTTATGACATATCCATTGATTGGAAATTATGGGATCACACCGGATATGGAATCGAAAAAAGCGTGGCCGGATGGTTATATCGTAAGAGAATTGTCAAGAATGCCAAGCAATTTCAGATGTGAAGGAACGATTCAGGATTTTCTGAAAGAACAGGATATTCCGGGAATTGCAGGAGTTGATACCAGAGCACTGACGAAGATTCTCCGTGAAAAGGGAACGATGAACGGCATGATCACTACCAATGAGAATTACGATCTGGAAGAGATCATTCCGAAGCTGCACGCGTACAAAGTAGGGGATGTCGTCTCCAAAGTGACCTGCAGTGAAAAATATGTAATTGAAGGAAACGGCCCGAAGGTTGCTCTCATGGACTTCGGGGCTAAGAATAATATCGCAAAGTCTTTAAATCAGCGTGGCTGTGAAGTGACGGTCTATCCGGCTCACACGACGGCTGCTGAGATCATTTCCAGCAATCCGGACGGAATTATGTTATCAAACGGACCGGGAGACCCGGCGGATTGCACCTCCATTATTGAAGAAGTTAAAAAATTATATAATTCCGATATTCCGATTTTCGCGATCTGTCTGGGACACCAGCTTATGGCGCTTGCTAATGGTGCGAAAACATACAAATTAAAGTACGGACACCGCGGAGGAAATCATCCGGTTAAGGATCTGGAGACGGGAAGAGTCTATATTTCGTCACAGAATCACGGATATGCAGTCGATGCGGACAGTCTGGATCCATCTGTGGCAGTTCCGGCATTTGAAAATGTCAATGACAAGACGAATGAAGGAATGGCATATATCGGTAAGAACATTTTTACGGTGCAGTTCCATCCGGAAGCCTGCCCGGGACCGCAGGACTCCGGCTATTTGTTTGACAGATTCATGAAGATGATGGGAGGAACAAAATAATGCCAAGAAATCAGGATATTAAGAAAGTATTAGTGATCGGTTCCGGTCCGATCATCATCGGGCAGGCAGCGGAATTTGACTATGCGGGAACGCAGGCCTGCCGTTCTCTGAAAGAAGAGGGGCTGGAAGTTGTCCTTCTGAATTCAAACCCGGCAACGATTATGACAGATAAAGATATCGCGGACCGTGTGTATATTGAACCGCTTACAACGGAAGTGGTAGAACAACTGATTCTGAAGGAACAGCCGGACAGCGTCCTGCCTACACTGGGCGGACAGGCCGGACTGAATCTTGCGATGGAGCTGGAAGAGGCAGGTTTCTTAAAAGAGCATAATGTCCGTCTGATCGGTACCACAGCAGAGACGATCAAAAAGGCGGAAGACCGTCTGGAATTCAAGGCCACCATGGAGAAGATCGGGGAACCGGTAGCAGCGTCCCTTGTCGTGGAAAATGTGGAAGACGGTGTTGCATTTGCGGCTAAGATTGGATATCCGGTCGTGCTTCGTCCTGCATACACCCTCGGCGGAAGCGGCGGCGGTATCGCACACAATGTGGTGGAACTGGAAGAAATCCTGGCGAACGGACTGAGACTTTCCCGTGTCGGACAGGTTCTGGTCGAACGCTGCATCGCAGGCTGGAAGGAAATCGAATATGAGGTGATGCGTGACAGCAAGGGCAACTGCATTACCGTATGTAATATGGAAAATATTGACCCGGTGGGGGTTCATACCGGAGACAGTATCGTAGTCGCTCCGTCCCAGACTCTGGGAGACAAGGAGTACCAGATGCTCCGTACCTCTGCGCTGAATATCATCAGCGAGCTGAATATCACCGGCGGATGTAACGTGCAGTACGCGCTTCATCCGGAGACTTTTGAATACTGTGTAATCGAAGTAAATCCGCGTGTAAGCCGTTCTTCCGCGCTGGCTTCCAAGGCGACCGGTTATCCGATTGCGAAGGTTGCGGCCAAGATCGCGCTGGGATATACGCTGGATGAGATCAAAAATGCAGTTACGAAGAAGACTTACGCAAGTTTCGAGCCGATGCTGGATTACTGCGTAGTCAAGATGCCGAGACTTCCGTTTGATAAATTCATCAGTGCGAAGAGAACCCTTACCACACAGATGAAGGCGACCGGAGAGGTCATGAGTATCTGTGATAACTTTGAGGGAGCCCTGATGAAAGCAATCCGTTCTCTGGAACAGCATGTGGATAGTCTGATGTCTTATGATTTCACAGCACTTTCCAGAGAGGAGATCCTGGAAAAACTGGAGATCGTAGATGATCGTCGTATCTGGCTGATTGCAGAAGCAATCCGCAAGGGAATCAGCTACGATGAGATCCATAACATCACCAAGATCGACAAATGGTTTATCGACAAGATCGCGATCCTGGTAGAGATGGAACAGGCACTGAAGACACAGGAACTTACTCCGGAACTTTTAAAAGAAGCAAAACGAATCGAATTCCCGGACAATGTGATCGCGCGCCTGACCGGAAAGAGTGAGCGCCAGATCCATGACATGCGCCATGAAAACGGAATCGTTGCAGCCTATAAGATGGTCGATACCTGTGCGGCAGAATTCGCGGCAGAGACACCGTATTACTATTCCGTATTCGGCAGTCAGAATGAAGTGGAAGAGACCAGCGGCAAGAAGAAAGTTCTGGTACTTGGTTCCGGACCGATCCGAATCGGACAGGGAATCGAATTTGACTTCTGTTCTGTACATTGTACCTGGGCATTTGCAAAAGAAGGCTATGAGACGATCATTGTAAATAACAATCCGGAGACGGTAAGTACCGACTTCGATATCGCAGATAAATTGTATTTTGAACCGCTCACACCGGAAGATGTGGAGAGTATTGTGGATCTGGAAAAACCGGACGGAGCCGTGGTGCAGTTCGGCGGCCAGACGGCGATCAAACTGACCGAATCCCTGATGAAGATGGGAGTCCCGATCCTCGGAACCGCTGCGGAAGATGTAGATGCCGCGGAAGACAGAGAACTCTTTGACGAGATCCTGGCACAGTGCAACATCCCGCGCCCGAAGGGAGACACCGTATTTACCGCAGAGGAAGCAAAAGAGGTTGCAAATCGTCTCGGTTATCCGGTATTGGTTCGTCCTTCCTACGTGCTTGGCGGACAGGGCATGCAGATTGCAATCAACGATCACGATATCGACGAATTCATCGGTATCATCAACCGGATCGCGCAGGATCACCCGATCCTGGTAGATAAATATCTCCAGGGAAAAGAGATCGAGGTCGATGCGGTCTGCGACGGCGAGGATATCCTGATTCCGGGAATCATGGAACATATTGAACGTGCAGGAATCCATTCCGGCGACAGTATTTCGGTTTACCCGGCACAGAGCATTTCCGAAGTGACAAAACGCAAAATTGAAGAATATACAAAACGACTTGCCAAAGCGCTGCATGTGATCGGTATGATCAACATTCAGTTCATCGTATGCGGCGAAGAAGTCTATGTTATTGAGGTCAATCCTCGTTCCAGCCGTACGGTGCCGTATATCAGTAAGGTGACGGGTATTCCGATCGTACCGCTTGCAACCCAGGTGATCATCGGACACAAGCTCAAAGAACTCGGCTATACTCCGGGGCTTCAGAAAGAAGCGGACTATATCGCGATCAAGATGCCGGTATTCTCCTTTGAGAAGATCCGCGGCGCGGACATCAGCCTCGGACCGGAAATGAAGTCCACCGGTGAGTGTCTTGGTATTGCAAAGACATTTAATGAAGCACTTTATAAAGCATTCCTCGGTGCAGGTGTCAACCTTCCGAAATATAAGAATATGATCATGACAGTACGTGATGATGATAAACCGGAGGCAGTGGAGATCGGACGCAGATTCCGTGCACTGGGCTACCGCATTTTCGCAACAAGAGGAACCGCAGATTATCTGAATGAGCATGGCGTCAAGGCAATCGCAATCAAGAAAATCGAGCAGGAATCTCCGAACCTGATGGATCTGATCCTGGGACATCAGATCGATCTGGTTATTGATACACCTCCGCAGGGAGCAGATCGCTCCAGAGACGGATTCCTGATCCGTAGAAATGCGATCGAGACCGGTGTCAACGTCCTTACCGCGATGGATACCGCAAACGCGCTTGTAACCAGTTTGGAAAATACCGATATCCGGCAACTTACGTTGATCGATATCGCGAAGATTAAATAAAAGTGCAGGTGAGAATGATGACAAAAGCAAATGAAAGAGAGACGCTCAAAATTGAAAACATGTCCGGAGGAGCAGGCTATATCCTGAAAGAAGTGCTGCTTGGCAAAGAAGAAATGGGAGAGTACTGCAAGCTGTTCGGACAGGTGACTCTCAAACCGGGATGCGAAATCGGATACCATGAGCATCACGGAGAGACAGAGACTTACTATATCGTAAAGGGATCCGGAGTCTATACAGATAATGGGGAAAAATACCCGGTGGAGACAGGGGACGTAACCTTCTGCAAAGATGGAAGCGGACATGGGCTGCTGAATACCGGTGATGAAGATATGGTGATTATTGCATTGATTTTGTTTGTTTAAATCGGACGGCCCCGGAGGAGACACAGGGAGTTCTCACTCCGGAGAACGGACAAAATTCGGCAGGCTGTTCGCCCTTTTGGGCGGACAGTCTGCCTTTTTTGTTCGTTCTAGTCGCAATACAATCCCTGTGTCTCCTCCGGGGCCTGGGGATTTAAGACGGGAATTCGTAGGGGCAAGACGGGAGGGGGTCGACTAAGGGTTAGTGGTTGGAGAAAATGATTTGACGCCTTTGGGAGGCGCGAATCATTTTAGCTTTCATTTTAAAGTATGTGTATAGTTGTTCAGTTCATTCAGGAGTCGGATGTTATTCTGGGGAGACATGATGCAGAAGCGGATGTATTCGCCTTTGAGCTGTTCGAAGGTGGAACAGTCGCGTATCATGAGGCCCTGGCGGATGAGGTGATCGAAGGCTTCCTGGGAGGTGAGGCCGGGGGTGAGCAGGCGGACCAGGATGAAATTGGCGTAGGCCGGGTAGGTTTTCAGGTGGCTGTTGCCTGCCAATGTTTCCAGCATGCGGGCGCGTTCGCTAAGGATCAGGGAGCGGGTTCTGGAAATATAGGATTCGTCGGTGAGCATGAGCCTGCCGGCGAGTGCGCCGATGCTGCTAAGGCTCCATGGGTTCTGCATCTGGATCAGGGATGAGAGAAAATCGTAGTTGCTAGTGGCACCGTAGCCCAGGCGCAGTCCGGGGGCTGCAAAGAATTTGGAGACGCCGCGCAGAACCATTAGTTCGGGATAGTCCGGGACGAGCTGCATGGCGGTGATCTCACTGATGTCGGGAGCAAATTCAACATAGGTTTCATCGATCATGAGAAAGCTTCCGGCACTGCGGCAAGTTTCCAGTATGGTGCGAATCTCTTCCTTGCTGAGGGCGGAGGAGGTCGGATTATTCGGGTTGCAGATGATGACAAGATCGTAGTCATTTTCCCGGATCGTACGGCAAAAATCCGGAATATCCAGATGGAAATCCAGTTCTTCTTTTAAATTATAATAGAAAAGAGTGCTTTCTGTAAGGGTAAGCTCCCGGCTGTATTCGGAATAGGTAGGGCCGAGAAGCAGCGCTTTTTTGGGGCGTCTAGTCTGAATGAGAAGTGAAATGAGTTCCGTGGAGCCATTTCCGACGATGATATGTTCCGGAGATGGAGTTTTGGCATCACAGGAACCGTGTGTGCCAAGATATTGGCTGATCGCAGTCTTTAGTTCGGTGTAATTCCGGTCAGGGTATGAGGACAGGACATCCAGATTCGCGGCGAGCTGTTCTTTTACGTAGGAAGAAAGTCCGAGTGGGTTGACATTTGCTCCAAAGCTTACGATCTGCTCTTTTGGTATGTGGTAATAGGCCTCGACCGCTTCCAGATCGCTGCCGTGAAATTGTGGTTTTGTATTCATAATATAGTTCTCCTTTTCTGAAGTACGTTTTTTCAGATTTGCGTTGCCTGATAAGTCGAATAATGTTATAATTCATTATAATGCCTTTTTGAAAAAATGCAATGCAAGAAGTAGGTGGCTTAGCATGAAGAATAAAATTAAACGATTTTCCAAGGGAGATTTTGGCATGGCCAGACCGGATATTGTACTTCCGGAGACGAATCTCGTACTGACAATTGGAGAAGGTGAAGTGTATCGCGGATGCTTTACCCTGAAGAACAGGAAAGAAGGAGATATCAGAGGACTTGTATATCCTTCTTCTTTTCGTGTACATCTTGATGAACAGGGATTTGAGGGAAATCCGGTAGAAATCTGGTTCACATATGACGGGAAGGGACTGAAGCCGGGACATGTAGAATCAGGGAAATTTACGATCGTGTGCAGTGGCGGAGAATTTGAAGTAACATACACTGTGATTATAGAGAAACCATATATCATGACTTCTTATGGAAAGGTGCAGAATACCCGTGATTTTAAGAAACTGGCACTTCAGGATTTTACAGAGGCTCAGAGACTGTTCCGTTCCAGAGATTTCTATGAAGTGATTAAGTATGAAGAGCCGCGGATCCGCGCCCTTTATGATAATATGCGAAAATGGTCGCTGGGCGAACAGGCAATGGAAGAGTTTCTGGTGGGAATCAAGCAGAAAGAGTGCATTTTCCTGACAATGGGAAGGACTCAGAGAACGTTCCGTAACCTGAAGGAAGCGACGAAAGAGATCATTCATTTTACAAAGAATACCTGGGGATATATGCCGGTGAGAGTCCATGTGGACGGGAAGTTTATCCAGATTGCAAGAGACAATTTTTCGACAGATGATTTTGTCGGAAATCTGTATGATTTCAGCTATATCATCCATCCGGAGAAGACCCATGCCGGGAACAATTACGGAAAGATCGTGTTTGAGAGTCCGTATGAATCACTGACCTATGAGATCATGGTGGCGGATCACAAGGATCATGCGGAAGACCACAGAGATGCGGATATGATCTTTGCAGAGGTGATGAAGGAGTTTCTCGCCAGCATGTCGGGAAGAATTCCGGTAAAAGAATGGGCGGAACATACGAGAGAGAAGCTCTCGAAGCTGGATATCTACACGGGCGAAGGCGATGTGTATCCGCTGATCGATGCACATATGCATCTGCTCTGCGGAGAGGTCAGCGAGGCAAATGATATTCTGGACGACTATAATTACAGTCGTTTCGGGATTGGAAAGGATGCAATCGTTTCTGCATATTACCTGTATCTTACAGCCTTGATCCGCAAGACAGGAAGCCATGTAAATCGAGTGGTGGAAGAACTGAATAAAGCATATATGAAGCGGCCTAGATCATGGCAGCTTGTCTGTATGCTGGTCGAGATCGATCCGGAATATAAGAATTACAGCAAGAGACTCCACGTTCTGGAACGACACTACTATAACGGAGCGAATCAGATCATCCTTTACTGGCAGGCATACCGCTGTTTCCTGGAACATCCGACTTCGCTGAAGAAGCTCGGCTCTTTTGAGGTGCAGATCCTGAATTTCGCTGTGAAATATAAATTACTCACCAAGGACATTGCGCTTTATATGGCAAATCTTGCGACGCAGCAGAGAAATTACGACAAGAATCTGGATCGGGTCCTTCGAAAAGTGTATGCGATGTATCCGGATACCATGATTCTCACTGCAATTTGTACATTGCTCATCCGCGGAAACAGAACGACTCCGGATTGCTTTGAATGGTATGAAAAAGCAGTCGAAGCCGATCTTAAGATTGCGCAGCTGTATGAGTATTATATGATGACGATCGACGATGATCATCTCAAAAAAGAATTTCCGAAATCGGTATATCTGTATTTTATGCATGGAAATAATCTGAATTATAAAAAAGCGGCGGTACTGTATGCGAATATGATTTCCTATCAGGATGAGACAGGACCATTGTATGCAGCGTATCGTGAACAGATGGAGCGTTTTGCGTGGGAGCAGCTGGAACAGCGGAGAATCAATGAGGCGCTGCGGATCATTTACAAACGCTGCTGCACCGAGCGTGATATGACACCGGAACGGATGAAGGCGATGTACGATATCTGTCATGCTTACGAAGTAAAAACGCCTATGAAGAATATGGCGTATATCCTGGTTCTGGAACCGGATGGGACGATTGGACAGAGAGTGGCCTATAATCCTGCCGGAACGATCGTTTACTTATACAGTAAAGACTCTCGGATCGTGTGGGAGTCCAAGGAAGGAAGGCATTATGTGGATTCGATTCCTTATGATACAATCCGGCTGTTTTATGAAAGCCGTTATATGGAAATTTTCCGCAAATACCAGCTTGAAAACGGCGATGGTGGATACAAGAGAGAACAGGAAGAATTAAACTGGAAGAGTATCCGTGAATATGGAATAGATGCGTTTGAGGAAGCGGATATTTTCCGCCTCTGCAGTATGCGGATCCGGGAAGAAGGATATGAGGAAGACGATTTCCTGAGTTATGTATGCTTTGAACTCTTTAAACGAGATCAGTATGATAAAGTGACACTGACGTATCTTTCCGAATACTATTGCGGCGCTACGGAAGATATGAAGAAATTGTGGCATAAGGCGAGAGATTACGATATTACCACTTATAAACTGTCAGAGCGTATCATCACGCAGATGCTTTTCTCTGAAATGATGTTCGGAGAAGAAGAAATTTTTGCGGATTATTATGAGGGCCGCACCTATTTCCGCCTGAAACAGGCATATCTGGCCTATGTATCGCGCGAGTATGTGGTATGCGGGCGTCAGGTAAAAGGATGCGTTTTTACGATTATTGCAAATGAATACCGGAAGGAAGAGGAACTGGCCGACATCTGTAAGATCGCTCTTCTGAAATACTATTCCAGCCGGGAAGTGCACAAGGAACTGGAGCCGATGCTGAGAGAGTTTCTGAGAGAAATGTGTGAAAAGCAGGTTTTCTTTTCATTCTATTTGAACTATCCCGAAACCTGGCTGAGAGAAGTACAGCTTTATGACAAGACGATGATCGAATATCATGCGAAACCGGGCAGCAAAGTGACGGTATCTTATCAGATCAGGAAAGATGGCAACGACAGTCTGAATTATCAGCAGGAAGCATTAACGCCTGCATATGAAGATACTTATATTAAGACCTGGATTCTCTTTGGAGACGAATCGCTCCGGTATTATTTTACTGAAACCGGAAATGGAGAAGTTACGGTAACGGAGAAACATGTCTATGAACCAAAGCAGGTGAAGCCGATCGGCCGTTACGGAAGGCTGAATGATATGGTCGGATTGAAAGAAGACGCATTGCAGATCGCCATGACCGAATATGCTGCGGAACTGGCGCTGGCGGAAGACATTTTCGTCGCTTATTAAATGAAATTACGGAGTTAAGGTCTTTTGCCCCACGATGCTTACGGATAATTTAAGGAGGAATACTTCATGTCACATGGAAGTATCATAGGATACGATATTAATTCGAAGATTTGCCAGATCAGTTTTCTGAATGAAGAAACGCAGGAACCGGATACACTGGATACCGGGTCGGAGAATCATCAGATCCCGCTGGCAATGACATATTATAAAGAAGTGTGGACATATGGAAAAAATGCGAAAAGAATGGGCAGTGTACGCGGGAGTGTGCAGGTTACCGATATCTGGGAGAAAGCACTGAAAAAGGAACGGCTTCAGATTGCGGGAGAAGAGTTTGAAGCGGTATGGCTTCTGGCAGAATTTATACGGCAGACGCTGCAGTCTTTTGAAAAGATAGAAAGTATCACTTTTACTGTACCGGAGATGAGCGAGGATATTCGTTATTTAATGAAAGGAATCGGGCAGAAACTGGGTGTTATGAAGGAAAATATTTACGTTCAGGATTATAAAGAAAGTTTCTGCCATTATATGTTTAACCAGCCCAAGGAACTATGGCAGTATGAATCGGCACTTTTCTATTGTGATCAGGATGTGATACGTGCTTTTATGCTTCGGGAGCTGAAGACCGGTTACCGGAAAGGAAAGGAAAGCTTTGTGACGGTCGATAAAGTGGCAGAAGCGCAGATGGAAGAGCTGGAATCCGTGTATCCGGTTTTAAATGTGGATAAGGCGAAAGCAGCAGATGAACATTTCAAAAGCTTTATTCAAAGCGTGTTTGATAAGAAAGTGGTTTCCTCCGTCTTCCTGACCGGTGACGGGTTTGAGAATAACTGGTATCCGAATTCGCTGAGAGTTCTCTGCAACGGACGAAGAGCCTTTATGGGAAACAATCTCTACAGCAAAGGTGCATGCTATACGGCGATGCAGCGCAGTATGGATCTGATCGACGGACCGGTCTACCTGGATGAGACGAAGATGACGGAACAGATCTGTCTGAAAATGCGCAGCCGGGGAGAAGAAGGGTGGTATCCACTGGTTGCGTGGGGATCACACTGGTATGAATCGGACCGGCAGTGTGAGGTGCTGTTGGAGGATAATCAGGATATCGAGATTCATATCGAATCTCTGGTAACGGGAAAGCTCCGTGTGGAGACGGTTTCACTGGAAGGGCTTCCGGAACGTAAGAATTATGCCTTGCGGCTTCGGATACGCACGATGTTCACCGATGAACGGACCTGCCACATAACATTTGAGGATGTGGGATTCGGAGAATTCTTCCCGCCGACAGGATTTTTTACGGAAAAAGTGATTGAATTAGGAGGAAGCAATGGGCAGTTTAATTCTTTGTCATAAAAAACGCGCGAAGCATCCATATGAAATAACCCGTATCCACAAGCGGATTTATACAATTGAAGAGCTGTGCTATTACCTCTGTAATAACCTGTATCTGATTGATTATACGATTATCAACGAACAGCTTTGCCGCTGGATCCGGGATGAACTGGAATTGGTTTCGTTGGCGGAGTCTTTGATGGAAATGTTGAAAAATCATGTTTCTGTGGAGCAGTTTGTACTGTATGTCCTGAACGATGCCAAGATATATACTCAGGGCGAACTGGCTCATATTCAGAATGTGCTCGAAAAGTTGAAAAACCAGAAAGAAGTGGAACGCCAGAAATACAAGGCTGACACACTTATGGAAAGTGGAGAGTTGGAGTCCGCGATTCTTGTCTATATGTCGATCGTGAACAGTGAGCGGGATGACAGCGTGGACAAACGTTTTTATGGAAGAGTATATGCCTGTCTTGCGAGTGCATATGGAAGAGCGTTTCTTTACGAGGAATCCGCCAGGATGTACGAGAAGGCATATAAGATATGTGAAGACAGCCGGATGCTGGAAGGATATGTCTATGCCTGCTACCGGTATATGCCGGTGGACGAGTATCAGAAAATGATCTCAGGAAACCAGATTTTCCTTGAAGTGGATAATAAACTTGCAGAAAAAATTGCCAGGGAAAAGGGAAAAATTTCGTTAAAGGCATCGCCGGAGCTTCTGGAAGAGTGGAAGAGAGAATACAGAAGAGGGTAAAAAAGATTGATTTTCTATATTCGGTGTATTATACTCTCTTTGTAATAAGAATTAATATGAAAAATTGACTACATTCAATTGAACAGGAGAGACAGACCAATGAGCAGACTTGAAAGAGTTGAGACAGGATTAGGCGAAGAGTGCGGTGTGTTTGGAGCTTACGATATGGATGGTGGAGATGTCGCGCCGTCGGTGTATTATGGGCTATTTGCTTTGCAGCACCGTGGACAGGAGAGCTGCGGTATTGCAGTGACCGATACGTATGGAAAGCGGAAAGTGCTCTTCAAAAAAGGGCTTGGGTTGGTCAATGAGGTTTTTGATGAAGAATGCCTGGAAGGCCTGAAGGGGAATCTTGGGGTAGGCCATGTAAGGTATTCTACGGCAGGCGGTACAAGAGCTGAGAATGCGCAGCCGCTTGTCATTAATTATGTGAAAGGAACTCTTGCAATCGCGCATAACGGGAATCTGACGAATGCGGTGGAACTCCGGCATGAACTGGAATATACGGGAGCTATTTTTCAGACAACGATCGATTCCGAAGTGATCGCATATCATATTGCAAGAGAACGTCTGAAGACACCGAATGCCGAGATGGCGGTGAAGAATGCCATGGGGAAGATTAAAGGTGCGTATGCGCTGGTGGTCTCCAGTCCCCGTAAGATGATCGGGGCAAGAGATCCGTTCGGATTCAAACCGCTTTGTATCGGAAAACGTGATAATACGTGGTTCCTTGCTTCAGAAAGCTGTGCACTGGCTGCTGTGGGGGCAGAGTTTGTGCGCGATGTAGAGCCGGGAGAAATCGTGAGCTTTACGAAAAATGGAGTTACTTCGGATAAGAGTATGGCGATCGCACCGGAGAAACAGGCGAGATGTATTTTTGAATACATCTATTTTGCAAGAATGGACAGCACGATCGATAATGTCAACGTTTACCATTCCCGTATCATTGCCGGGAAAGCGCTGGCTGAATCGTATCCGGTTGAGGCGGATCTTGTGGTAGGTGTTCCGGATTCGGGACTTGTTGCTGCAAAGGGGTATTCCGAACAGTCGGGAATTCCCTACGGAATGGCATTCCATAAAAACAGCTATGTGGGCAGAACGTTCATTAAACCGAAGCAGAGTCAGAGAGAATCCAGCGTTAAGATCAAGCTGAATGTAATTGAAGAAGTGGTGCGCGGAAAGCGGATCGTTATGGTGGATGATTCCATCGTGCGTGGGACAACCTGCGCAAATATTATCAAAATGCTGAAAAAAGCCGGCGCAAAGGAAGTACATGTGAGGATCAGTTCTCCGCCGTTTTTGTATCCGTGCTATTTTGGAACCGATGTGCCTTCGAATGAACAGCTGATCGCACATTCGCATACAACCGAGCAGATTCGTGAAATGATTGGGGCCGATTCACTTGGTTATATGGAAATTGCGAAATTGAAAGATATGGTAGGCGATCTGTCATACTGTGATGCCTGCTTTACCGGCAGCTATCCGATGGAAGTGCCGGGAAAAGATGTTTCACATGCGTTTGAGGAATAATTGATTTATTCCCGAATGCATTCAAATATGAAAAGTATATGATAAGAGAGGAAGAAACTATGGGATACGACAGATATCAAAGTCCGCTTTCCGAGCGGTATGCAAGCAAGGAGATGCAGTATATTTTTTCTCCGGATATGAAGTTCAGAACCTGGAGAAAGCTGTGGATCGCTCTGGCTGAGACAGAAAAAGAACTGGGACTTAATATTACGGACGAACAGATTGAAGAGCTGAAGAGCCACGCGGATGACATTAATTACGAAGTGGCCAAGGAAAGAGAAAAAATCGTGCGCCATGACGTTATGTCACATGTGTATGCATATGGACAGCAATGCCCGAAAGCAAAAGGAATCATTCATCTTGGAGCTACTTCCTGCTATGTCGGCGATAATACCGATATCATCATTATGTCAGAAGCTTTGAAGCTTGTGAAAAAGAAACTGGTAAATGTAATTGACGAGCTCTCCAGATTTGCGGATCAGTATAAGAGTCTGCCGACACTTGCATTTACTCATTTTCAGCCGGCGCAGCCGACCACGGTGGGAAAGAGAGCAACACTCTGGATGCAGGAATTCACCATGGATCTTGCTGATCTTGACTATGTTCTCGGAAGCCTGAAGCTTCTCGGATCAAAAGGAACGACCGGAACCCAGGCAAGTTTTCTGGAGCTGTTCGAGGGAGATCAGGAGAAGATCGATAAGATTGATCCGATGATCGCCCAGAAGATGGGATTCGAGGCATGCTATCCCGTATCCGGACAGACTTATTCCCGTAAAGTTGATACCCGGGTAATGAATGTCCTTGCCGGAATCGCAGCAAGTGCACATAAATTCTCCAATGACATCCGTCTCCTTCAGCATTTGAAAGAGGTAGAAGAGCCGTTTGAGAAGACACAGATCGGTTCTTCCGCAATGGCATACAAGAGAAATCCGATGAGAAGTGAACGAATCGCATCTTTGTCAAGATATGTGATGGTTGATGCACTGAATCCTGCGATTACTTCTGCCACACAATGGTTTGAAAGAACACTGGATGATTCTGCAAATAAACGTCTCAGCATTCCGGAAGGCTTCCTTGCGATCGACGGTATTCTGGATCTTTGCTTGAATGTTGTGGATGGACTGGTTGTATATCCGAAAGTTATTGAAAAACGTCTGATGTCTGAGCTCCCGTTTATGGCTACAGAGAATATCATGATGGATGCAGTAAAAGCCGGTGGAGACCGTCAGGAACTTCATGAAAGAATCCGTGAGCTTTCTATGGAAGCAGGGCGTAATGTAAAAGAAAAAGGACTGGACAACAATCTTCTGGAACTGATTGCGCAGGACGATGCGTTCAACCTGAGCCTTGAAGATCTTCAGAAGACCATGGATCCTTCTAAATATGTAGGACGTTCTCCTGAACAGGTGGATGCATTCCTGAAAAATGTAATTGCGCCTATTCTGGAAGAGAATAAAGAACTTCTTGGAGTCAAAGCCGAAATCAATGTATAGTGGTCAGATTGTTAAAAGTTTGGATATATTGACGAAAATTAAGAAATAGAAAAAATCTATAATAAAATCGTAATGTGCCAAACCGCGTAAAATGGGCGGTTTGGCATTTTTGTTGGATTATATGACAATTTTAACATTTTGCAAAAAGACAATATGCACAAAAATGATTGTTTTGAACAAAAAAACTTGAATAAATTAGACAAATACGATATTATAGATATAACAAATGATATTCATAAAAAATATCTATGAGACAAAAAAGGAGGGTATGTTGTGTACGAAGTATTTAACAGCATGGTTTTGAAAGTCAATGATTTATTGACTGGATCGGTTCTTCTGATTGCCCTTGTGGGAGCTGGTATCTGGTTCTCGTTCAAATTAGGGTTTATTCAGGTGAGAGGTTTTGGCGAAAGTATGAGGAGAACATTCGGAGGATTGTTTTCCAAAAAAGGTGATGCAGGCAAGGACGGTATGTCATCTTTTCAGGCTCTTGCAACCGCAATCGCAGCTCAGGTAGGTACAGGTAATATCGCCGGTGCCGCAACTGCAATCGCAGTTGGTGGTCCTGGAGCGATCTTCTGGATGTGGATTAGTGCATTCCTCGGAATGGCAACGATCTTCGGTGAGGCTTGCATGGCTCAGAAGTATAAACAGGTCGGAGAAGACGGAACAGTTACAGGTGGTCCTGTTTATTACATCCGTGCAGCATTTAAGGGAACGTTCGGAAAAGTATTTGCAGCTATATTTGCAGTCCTGATCATCTTGGCGCTTGGCTTTATGGGAAATGCAGTTCAGGCGAACTCCATTGCAGCATCATGGAACACCGCTTTCGGAATTCCGAAGATCGTTATGGGTGTTATCATTGCAATCGCTTCTCTGTTCGTATTTACAGGTGGTATGAAACGTATTGCGAAAGTTACAGAGACGATCGTTCCGATTATGGCAGCGTTCTATATTATCGGTTCTCTGATTGTTATTTTTGCTAACTTTACAGCAATTCCTGGAGCATTCAAGGACATCGTAGTTGGCGCTTTCAATCCTTCAGCAGTTGCCGGTGGTGCACTTGGTGCAACGATCAAACTTGCAATCACAAAAGGTGTTGCCAGAGGTCTTTTCTCTAACGAAGCTGGTATGGGTTCTACCCCGCACGCTCACGCTGTTGCGAAAGTAAATCATCCGGTTGAACAGGGATTCGTAGCTATGGCAGGTGTATTTATTGATACATTCGTAATCCTGAACCTGACAGCACTCGTTATTATCACAACCGGTTCCAGAGCAACCGGAAAGACCGGTGCTGAACTTAGCCAGTATGCTTTCTCTACATTATACGGTAAGTTTGGTGAAATCTTTATTGCAATCTGTATGTTGTTCTTCGCATTCTCTACCATTATCGGATGGTATTTCTTCGGAGAAGCAAATATCAGATACCTGTTTGGCGGAAAAGCAGTTAAGATTTATTCAGTACTTGTTTGTGTATGCGTAGTATTTGGTTCTCTTCAGGAAGTGGAACTCGTTTGGAATATGGCAGACTGCTTCAACAGTTTGATGGTTCTTCCTAACATTATAGCTCTATTGGCATTGACGGGAACAATTAAGGAAGTATATAACGATTACTATCATAATTTCCTGCCAAAGCAAAAGAAGACAAGCAAATAATTCCAATATGTAACGGAATATATTTATTGAAAAAATCTATAATAAAAAGTGTAAAAATCTATAAAAGAGACTAGCATTTTAATTTTAGATGTGTTATACTGACTTTGTTAAAAAGAGTATCGTTAATATATGAACGATATCAAGTTTAATGCAGTTAACTGAATAGTAGGCAGATATTTCCTGTGAGAGAATTGCGTACATAACAGCAGTCGCCGAAGATGCAAACCGGATGTCGGATAATGTAAGCTGATCTTGACAAGGTGAAACTTTCAGGCAAAAGGAACAGGAAAGGTACTACACTCTGAATCCAGGCAGTTTGTGGATAGAAGCAGGAAACAGAAGGACGACAAAGCAGTAAAATGTTTGTGTCGTCCTTTTTTAAAAGCATTTTGTCCGGGTGCTGTAAACAGAACCGTTCGCTGTGTACCGTCAGGTACGGCTCCGACAGTGATGATTCGGAAACTGATTAATCAACATTTATTACTGAAAGGTGAAGACAATGAACGACGGATTTCTAATTATTACGAACAACACTCTGGTAAAGGAAAAACTTGGTGAGAATTACCATGTTGAATATGAGGATCTTTCCTATGAAGATACTTTGAGAAAAGTTCGTGACAGAGTGTATCTCGGACATAAGCTCCTTACACATCCTCTTTCGGGAAGTGTAAAACCGAACGAGACACCATACAAATCAGTGATGATTTCTATGAAACCCGGTGAATTAGATATGCGATCTATGGAAATCATAGAGAATGCAATCCATGCATGCGGCAAATTCCAATTCAAGTCGGACAAGTACAAACCGGAAGTGTATGATGATTTCAGATTGATTGACTGCACGCTGCTGGAAAGCGCGTTACCGTCCGCTGAATGCTGGACATAAACAAAGGCTATAGAAGTACGAAAGTACTTTTGGGGCATATAGTAAACAAATTTTTTAAAGGAGGGAATTTACAGTGATAAGATTAGAAATGGGTCACATTTTCATCAAGGACATTCAGTTCGCAGCTGAGTCCAAAATTGAAGACGGAGTTCTTTATGTATCCGAAGAAGCTGTAAAAGAAATCGTTCTCGAAGACGAGAAGATCAAAAGCGTAAAATTTGATATTGCCAGACCGGGCGAAAGCGTACGTATTACGCCGGTTAAAGACGTTATCGAACCACGTGTTAAGGTTGAAGGAAGAGGAGGAGTCTTCCCGGGTGTTATCGCGAAGGTTGATACAGTAGGAAGTGGTAAGACATATGCACTGAAAGGCATGGCTGTTGTTACAGCTGGTAAGATCGTTGGTTTCCAGGAAGGTATCATCGATATGACAGGCCCGGGTGCTGATTACACACCATTCTCTAAACTGAACAACTTTGTAGTTGTATGTGAACCTGTTGAAGGAATCAAACAGCATGACTATGAAAAAGCTGTTCGTCTTGCAGGATTCAGAGTAGCTGTTTACCTTGGTGAACTTGCTCGTGAACTTACACCGGATGAGACAAAAGTTTATGAAACATACGGCGTGATGGAAGGAAAAGAAAAATTCCCGAACCTGCCGAGAGTAGCTTATGTTCAGATGTTACAGAGCCAGGGACTTCTTCATGACACCTATGTATACGGTGTTGACGCAAAGAAGACACTCTCTACAATCATGAATCCGACAGAAGTTATGGACGGAGCTATTGTATCTGGTAACTGTGTATCTGCATGTGATAAGAACCCAACTTATGTACATGAGAACAACCCGGTAGTTCATGACTTGTTCGAACAGCACGGAAAAACTATCAACTTTGTATGCCAGATCCTTACAAACGAAAACGTATACCTTGCTGACAAGATGCGTTCTTCTGACTGGACAGCTAAGATGTGCCGTTTCCTTGATCTGGATGCAGTTATCGTATCTCAGGAAGGTTTCGGTAACCCGGATACTGACCTTATTATGAACACCAAGAAGATCGAAGCTGAAGGCGTTAAGACTGTAATCATCACTGATGAATATGCAGGACGTGATGGAAAATCTCAGTCACTTGCTGATGCTGATCCAGCTGCAGATGCAGTAGTAACCGGCGGAAATGCTAACCAGGTTATCGTACTTCCGAAGCTTGACAAAGTAATCGGAACTCTGGATTATGTAAACACAATCGCTGGTGGTAACGAACATTCACTTCGTGAAGACGGAACAATCGAAGTTGAAATTCAGGCTATCACAGGCGCTACAAACGAAACAGGTTTTAACTACTTAAGCGCACGATAGGAAGGGAGGACGTAAAACAATGAGTAAACTTAGAGTTGTACATTATATCAATCAGTTCTTCGCTAATATCGGTGGAGAAGAAAAAGCTGATTACCCGGCTGAACTTCGTGTTGGCGAAGTAGTAGGACCAGGTATGGCACTTGCACAGAAATTTGGAGAGGAAGCAGAAATCGTTGCTACGATCGTTTGCGGTGACTCTTACTTCAATGAAAATCTTGAAAAAGCAAAAGCTGATATCCTTGGATGGGTTAAAGAACAGGCTCCGGATGTATTCGTAGCTGGACCAGCTTTCAACGCTGGACGTTACGGTGTAGCCTGCGGTACCATCGCAGATGCAGTTCAGGAAGAACTTGGAATTCCTGCAGTGACCGGTATGTATGTTGAGAACCCGGGCGCTGATATGTTCAAAAACAAAGTATATATGGTTTCTACAAAGAACAGCGCAGCTGGTATGAGAGATGCGGTTGGCAAACTTGCTCCACTCGCTCTGAAACTTGCTAAAGGCGAGCCAATCGGTGCTTCCTGCGAAGAAGGCTATATGCCGAACGGAATCCGTGTAAACTTCTTCGAGAAGAAACGTGGATCTCAGAGAGCAGTTGAAATGCTTCTTAAGAAACTTGCTGGAAAACCGTACGAAACAGAGTATCCGATGCCGACATTCGACAGAGTTGCTCCGAACCCGGCTGTTAAAGATCTCAGCAAAGCTACAATCGCTCTGTGTACATCAGGCGGTATCGTACCGAAGGGAAATCCGGACCATATCGAAAGTTCAAATGCTTCTCACTATGGCGAATACGATATCACAGGTGTTATGGATCTGACAGAAGAGACATACGAGACAGCTCATGGCGGATACGATCCGGTATACGCTAATGAAGATGCTGACCGTGTACTTCCTGTTGACGTACTCCGCGAACTTGAAAAAGAAGGCGTTATCGGAAAATTACACAACAAATTCTACACAACAGTTGGTAATGGTACTGCAGTTGCTTCTGCTAAAGCTTTCGCTGACGAATATGCTCAGAAACTGATCGCTGACGGCGTAGATGCAGTTATCATGACCTCTACTTGAGGTACCTGTACACGTTGCGGTGCAACGATGGTAAAAGCTATTGAAGCAGCAGGACTTCCGGTAGTTCATATGTGTACTGTAACTCCAATCTCTATGACAGTTGGAGCTAACAGAATCGTTCCTACAATTGCTATTCCTCATCCACTTGGAAATCCGGCTCTGGATAAAGATGAAGAATATGCACTTCGTAAAGACCTTGTTATGAAAGCATTAAATGCTTTGACAACAGAAGTTGAAGATCAGACAATCTTTGACAAATAAGCATAATTGTTAAGAAAAAATATTTGCAAAATACTAGTATGATTTAAAATTGTGTGGTATAATGTAAATAGATGGGATGTAATCGCGATAACTTAGTTATTGTGACGAATCGGATAATCTTAAAAATATGTGAAGGAGAAATGCGTTATGAGTAAAATTTATGACGTAATTGTCCTGGGTGCAGGACCGGCAGGCTTAGCTGCCGGTCTGTACGCAGGAAGAAGCCGTCTTTCTACATTAGTAGTAGAAAAAGGCAAAGATGGCGGACAGATCGCTATTACAGATGATATCGAAAACTATCCTGGACAGATCGTTGAAGGTGAGAGCGGACCGTCTCTTATCGCAAGAATGACACAGCAGTGTGAGAAATTCGGCGTTGAGCGTGTATCAGATGTCATCAATGCGGTTGAGCTTGAAGGCGACGTTAAGAAGCTGAAAAGCGCAAAAGGTGAGTACTGTGGAAAGACAGTAATCATCGCAACAGGAGCTTTTGCAAGACCGATCGGATGCAAAGGCGAGAAAGAATTCATGGGCAAGGGCGTTTCTTACTGCGCTACCTGTGACGCAAACTTCTTTGAAGATTTTGAAGTATTCGTAGTTGGCGGCGGCGATTCAGCTGTTGAAGAAGCTATGTATCTTACAAAATTTGCAAGAAAAGTTACGATCATTCACAGACGTGATGAACTTCGTGCAGCTAAGTCCATTCAGGAGAAAGCATTTAAGAACGAAAAACTTCACTTTATGTGGGATTCCGTTGTAGAAGAAGTCGGCGGTGAAGGCATTCTTTCATGGATGAAAGTTAAGAATGTTAAGACTGGTGAAGTTACCACGATTGAAGCAGATGAAGAAGACGGAATGTTTGGTGTATTCGGATTTATCGGAACTCTGCCAAGCACAAAGATCTTCGAAGGAACTCCTCTTCAGCTTGATGAAAGAGGATATATTCCGACAGACGTTGATATGCATACAAATATTCCTGGTGTATTCGCAGCAGGTGATGTACGTGTAAAGAGCCTTCGTCAGGTTGTTACTGCAGCTGCTGACGGAGCAATCGCAGCTACTCAGTGCGAAAAATATCTTAACGAACATGAATAATTAGACTTCGAGGAGGAACAGATCAATGTTAGAAGTAGATAAAAATACATTTAAAACAGAAGTACTTGAAGCAGAAGGCTACGTTTTTGTAGATTTCTTCGGTGATGGATGTGTACCTTGCCAGGCTCTTATGCCGTTCGTACATGAAATGGCAGACAAATATGGCGATAAGCTGAAATTCACATCTCTGAATACTACAAAAGCTCGTCGTCTTGCTATCGGACAGCAGATCTTAGGACTTCCGGTAATGGCTATCTACAAAGATGGACAGAAAATAGAAGAAGTTGTTAAAGAAGATGCTACTCAGGAAAGCATCGAAGCAATGATCAAAAAATATATCTAATTTTTTGAACGCCGGATTTGATCGGCAAAATGACCGGGAATAACCGGTAAACAAGCGAAAATGCGTACAAAGCCATCGGGCTTTTACGGAAATGCAATTGGCTTGCATTTCATTAATAAAAAATAAAATGAAGGGAAGGAGGAAAAACATCATGGCAATTTTAGAAGGTAAAAAAGTTGTAATTATTGGTGACCGTGATGGTGTTCCAGGACCGGCTATCGCTGAATGCGTTAAGACAGCCGGAGGAGAAGTTGTTTTTTCTTCAACAGAATGTTTCGTCTGAACAAGCGCAGGCGCAATGGATCTTGAAAATCAGAAGAGGGTAAAAGAATTCGCTGAAGAATACGGCCCGGAAAACGTAGTCGTAATCGTAGGTGCTGCTGAAGGTGAAGCTGCAGGTCTTGCAGCTGAGACTGTAACAGCAGGTGACCCGACTTTTGCAGGTCCATTGACAGGAGTCCAGCTTGGACTTACGACATATCACGTATGTGAACCAGAATTGAAGGAAGAATTTGACCCAGCAGTTTACGATGAACAGGTAGGTATGATGGAAATGGTACTTGATGTTGATGATATCGTAAGCGAAATGTCAGCTATCCGTGACGAATACTGTAAGTATTTATAAGAAGAATCTTTGACGGCGTCTTAGATTTCAAAAAGCGGTGAGGTAAATACTTACCTCATCGCTTTTGCTTTACAGAGTCTATCCTTGAATTCATTTAATTTGAGGAAATATAGTCAGATAAATGGCGGGGGCATATTTATCTGATATCTTTAAGAAAGGTGGACACTTGCGATGAACAGTGTAATTAAAGGAGCCAGCTATGTTCTGGCACATACTCCGCAGATGGTAGTATACAACGGAACAACTCAGACAACAGAGCGGGTTGTGAATCCAGAATCAGAATACTTAAAAGAATTAGAAAGTCATCTTCGTTCTTATGAAGAATGCGTAAACTACTGGCCGAACCAGGTATATATCGGAAATGCACATCCGGATGAACTGGCTCAGGTAGAGTTCCCTTATTATGATAAAGTTAAAGAAGGCGCTGAAAGATATGGAAAATACGGCGAGATTATGCCGGAAGAAGAATTCATTCTTTTAGCTCAGACCTGCGATATGTTCGAAGTTGTTAAACTTGACAAAGAGTTTGTTGCAGCTCACAAAGAAGCTTTCGCAGCTGATCCGATTATCACGGAAGATATTGTTGCTAAAGTTGAAGAAGGTGTTGAACTTTCTGAAATTGAACAGTTTGTTAACGAAGAGCATGCTGAAGGTATTTACCATGCCGGAAAGCTTGTTGGATGCGTTAAGAGAGCACATGATATCGATGTAAACCTTTCTGCACATGTTATGCATGAAAATATCATGAGCAAAGCTACCAGCGTTCTTGCATTATTATATGGTGTAAGAAATGCAGGTATCGAAAAGACAGATATCCAATATGTTATCGACTGTGCTGAGGAAGCATGTGGTGATATGAACCAGAGAGGTGGCGGTAACTTTGCTAAGGCGGCAGCTGAAGTTGCGGGTCTTATGAATGCTACCGGATCTGACTCTCGTGGATTCTGTGCAGGACCTTCTCATGCGCTGATTGAAGCAGCAGCTCTTGTTAAGTCTGGAGCATACAAATGCGTAGCTGTTACAGCTGGCGGATGTACTGCTAAACTTGGTATGAACGGTAAAGACCATGTTAAGAAAGGCCTTCCGATCCTGGAAGACTGCCTTGGCGGATTCTGTGTAATCATTGCTGAAAACGATGGTGTGAACCCGGAAATCAACCTTGATATCCTTGGACGTCATACAGTAGGAACAGGAAGTGCTCCGCAGAACGTTATCGGAAGCCTTGTAGCTGATCCTCTGGAAAGAGCTGGAATGAAGATTACTGATATTGATAAATTCTCTCCGGAAATGCAGAACCCGGATATCACAAAACCGGCTGGAGCAGGAGATGTACCGCTTGCTAACTACAAGATGATCGGTGCACTTGCTGTTAAGCGTGGTGACCTTGACAAGAAACAGCTTGCAAGCTTTGCAACCGAGCACGGACTTACAGGATGGGCTCCGACACAGGGACACATTCCTTCAGGTGTGCCGTACATCGGATTTGCAAGAGAAGATATTCTTGCAGGCAAGATCAAGAATGCAATGATTATCGGAAAAGGAAGCTTGTTCCTTGGACGTATGACCAACCTGTTTGACGGTGTTTCTTTTGTAATCCAGGCTAATACCGGAGCAGAAGACAACAGCGGAGTTTCTGAAGAAGAAGTTAAAGGATTAATCGCTAAAGCTATGAAAGACTTTGCTGCATCAATGCTGGCAGAATAGAGAGGTGGACGATTATGGCAAGTGGAATTGAAAAAATGATCGCCGAGACCTTCATGAGCATGGCAGAAGGACTGGAGACCGGAAGCTTCGGAAAACGTCCGAAAATTGCTCTGACCGGTATGGGCAGCGAGCATGGAGAAGAAAACTCTATGGCAGCTGCAATTGAGGCGGCAAAAGACGGAATCGATGTATACTACATCGGTACGTTAGAAGCAGAGGGTGTTACGACCGTTAAAGTGGCTAACGACGAAGAAGGCCATGATAAGATGGAAGAAATGCTCAAAAATAAAGAAATTGACGCTGCTGTAACGATGCACTTCCCATTCCCGATCGGTGTTTCTACCGTTGGACGCTGTGTAACACCTGCAAAGGCGAAAGAGATGTTTGTTGCTAACACAACAGGTACATCCAGCACAGACCGTATTGAAGGAATGATCAAGAATGCGATCTACGGAATCATCGCAGCGAAAGCATGCGGTAAAAAGAATCCGACAGTTGGTATTCTGAATGTTGACGGTGCACGTCAGACAGAAAAAGCTTTGAAACAGCTGAAAGAAAACGGATATGATATCACATTTGCTGAATCTACCCGTGCAGACGGCGGATGCGTTATGAGAGGAAACGATGTTCTTCAGGCAGCTCCGGACATCATGGTAACAGATTCCCTGACCGGTAACATCCTTGTTAAGATGCTTTCATCCTTCATGACAGGCGGAAGCTTCGAAGCAACCGGATTTGGTTATGGACCTGGTATCGGAGAAGGATATGAACAGCTCGTTATGATCGTATCCCGTGCATCTGGCGCTCCGGTTATTGCAAATGCAATCCGTTACGCAGCACAGCTCGTAAGAGGAAAAGTATTTGAAGTAGCAAAAGCTGAATTTGCAGCAGCTAAGAAAGCTGGTCTGAAGGAAATTCTGGATGCTCACAAGGCAGCACAGAAACCTGCAGCTGCAGAAGAAGAAGTAAAAGAGCCGCCGAAGGAAATCGTAACAGCACAGATTCCTGGAATCGAAGTTATGGATCTTGAAGATGCGGTGAAAGCACTCTGGAAGATCAACATCTACGCAGAGAGCGGAATGGGATGTACAGGCCCGATCATCCGTGTGTCTGATGCAAATCTTGCGAAAGCAGAAGAAGAGCTGAAGAAGGCAGGATATATCAATTAGTTGATTAATTGATGGAAATAACGTATAATATTGGGAGACGTAGCGTTTTTGCTGCGTCTCCTTTCGTAGTTTTTAGATCAGCTGGGTAATTGGGGAGACAGGAGTGTAGTATGGATTTACAGTTGCTAATCAAAACAGCGATGTCTGCAGGTGAGTTGATGCTCTGCAGCGGAGCTGAGACTTACCGGGTGGAAGATACCATGTACCATATTTTAAAGACAGCAGATAATCTGGAAATGTCAGAAGTACTGGTCGTGATGACAGGAATCACAGCTTCTGTGAAGGTGAAGGGTGAGAAAGTTGTGACGCTTGTGAAGCGTGTGGAAAGCCGTGAAAATAATCTGAGCCGTGTGGTTTCGGTTAATGATATTTCGAGACGTTACTGTGGTGGAGAATTGTCCTTGCAGGCGGCATATGAGGAGCTGAATTCACTGAAAAAGAAAGAATATCGCCGTTTTTCCTATAGTATTGCAACGGTTGCTGTTTGTGTGGGATTCTCCCTTTTCTTTGGAGGAGGAATCTGGGAGGTTGTGTCATCGCTGATTGTAGGCGCATTTCTCGCATTTTGTATCGAAGCAGTGCGTGATCTTAAGGTCCATGCTTTTATAGAAGACGTATTTTCGTCTATGGGCATTGCAATGGCAAGTGCAGTTATGAAAATCATGCTTGGCGGCAGAATGGATATTGATATTGTAATCATCTCTTGTATCATGCCGCTTGTTCCGGGAATGGCAATCACAAATGCAGCGAGAGATACACTTAGAGGCGATTATCTTTCAGGCATTGCCCGAATGCTGGAAGCATTCATCAAGGCGGCAGGAATTGCTATCGGTATTGGTATCGGTCTGGCAATTATGGGGAGTTATTAGAAGGAGGAGACAGTTATGAATCGAGAGATGTTTAGAATAATGATTCAGGTTTCCGGAGCATTTCTGGCAATCTACGGTTTTGCCGTACTGCTTGATACTCCAAAAAAGTATTTGTTTCATGCAGGGGGTGTTGGTGCGGCAGGAGGATTGGTGTATCTGATCTGCATTCAGAATGGATTGGGTGTTGTTTTTTCATCTTTTATCTCTGCACTTGTAGTGGCAGTGATATCCCATATTTTTGCACGTATATTTAAGACTCCGGTCACTCTGTTTCTGATTGCAGGATTTTTGCCGACTGTACCGGGAGCCGGCATGTACCGGATCGTCCATTATATACTGGAAGGAAATGAGAAAATGACTGGGTACTATCTGATTCAGACGCTTCAGATTGCGGGGGTTTTTGCGCTGGCAATCTTTATTATAGATACTGTTTTTTATTCGTTCCAGAAGGGTGAATGGAAGCAGAATTCCATGAAATACATTCGAAAAGAAGAGGGAAGTAACGATGCCCACTTGAAGTAAAAATCGGAATGTGGTAGTATATTTTGGGACATTTAAAGATAGAAAAGATTAAGATAAAGAGAGGGAACCGATTATGAGTAAAGTTAGAACAAGATTTGCGCCGAGTCCTACCGGACGTATGCATGTTGGAAATCTTAGAACCGCATTGTATGCATATCTGATTGCAAAGCATGAGAATGGCGATTTTATGCTTCGTATTGAGGATACAGACCAGGAACGATTTGTGGAAGGTGCACTGGATATTATTTACCGTACGCTGGAGAAAACTGGGCTTGTTCATGATGAAGGCCCGGACAAAGACGGCGGATATGGACCGTATGTTCAGAGCGAGCGTAATGCGTCCGGCATTTATTTGAAATATGCTAAACAGCTCATCGAACAGGGAGATGCTTATTATTGTTTTTGCGACAAAGAACGTTTGGAATCTTTGAAAACTTCTGTTTCTTCTGAAGGTACTGAAATTGTAAACTATGATAAACATTGCCTGCATCTCAGTAAGGAAGAGATTGAGGAAAATCTTGCATCAGGAAAGCCTTATGTTATTCGTATTAATATGCCGACAGAAGGTACAACGACATTCCATGATGAGATTTATGGAGATATCACCGTTCCGAATGCCGAGCTGGATGACATGATTCTGATTAAATCAGACGGATATCCGACTTATAATTTTGCTAATGTCATTGACGATCATCTGATGGGAATCACACATGTCGTGCGAGGTAATGAATATTTATCGTCTGCACCGAAATACAATCGTCTTTATGAGGCGTTCGGATGGGAAGTTCCGATTTATGTACATTGTCCGCTTATCACAGATGAAAACCATAAGAAGCTTAGCAAGAGATGTGGACACTCTTCTTATGAAGATCTGTTAGATCAGGGATATGTGAGTGAGGCAATCGTCAATTATGTTGCACTGCTTGGATGGTGTCCACAGGATAACCGGGAGATTTTCTCTCTTCCTGAGCTGGTGGAGGCATTTGATTATCATCATATGAGTAAATCGCCGGCTGTTTTTGATACAACTAAGCTGAAATGGATGAATGGTGAATACCTGAAAGCTATGGATTTCGATACCTTTTATGAGATGGCTGAACCATATATCAGAAAAGTTATTACAAAAGATTATGATCTGAAGAAGATTGCTGCACTTGTTAAGAGTAGAATTGAGATCTTCCCGGATATCGCAGAGCAGATTGATTTCTTCGAAGAACTTCCGGAATATGATACGGCTATGTATTGTCACAAGAAGATGAAAACGAATGAAGAGACTTCTCTTGAGGTATTGAAAGAACTGCTTCCGCGTCTGGAAGCATGGGACGATTACAGTAATGATGCGCTGTACGGTCTTCTGAAGGATTATGTGGCAGAAAAAGGTTGTAAGAACGGCTATGTAATGTGGCCTGTCAGAACGGCGGTTTCCGGTAAACAGAACACACCGGGCGGAGCGACCGAACTGATGGAGATACTTGGAAGAGAAGAATCCTGTGCCAGAATCAGAAAAGCAATTGAAATGCTGAGTAAATAATTAATATAATAAGGGGTTTTGGTGAATGCTGAACAAAGGACAAGAAGAGGCGGTACATCACCTGGAGGGGCCATGTATGGTGATTGCACCGCCGGGGTCAGGTAAGACACTGACCATAACCAGAAGAATCCGGTATTTGATTGAAGAGGCCGGAATCGATCCCGGTCAGATACTTGTGATTACATTTACACGGCTTGCTGCGCGTGAAATGAGAGAACGATTTACTTCTTTGACCGAAGGAAAGCATTATCCGGTCACGTTCGGAACTTTCCACAGTGTTTTTTATGGGATACTGAAATGTGCTTATGGCATCAACGGTTCGAATCTGCTTGCCGAGCAGGAAGGACTTGAGATCCTGAAACAGGCAATGGATGAACTGAAACTTGAATCACTCCAAGGACCGGAAGACGATGAAGAACTGACACATGAATTGATGCAGGAAATCGGAATCGTGAAGAACAGCCTTCTCCATTTGAAGGACTTTCACAGTCAACATTTGAATCAGGAAGAATTTACGCTTTTGTTCCGCCAGTATGAAAAAAAGAAAAAAGAACGAAAGAAATTTGATTTTGACGATATGCTGGTTCAGTGCTATGCATTGTTTCAGAAACGTCCGGACATTTTAAAAGCGTGGCAGGAACGTTTCCAATATATTCTGATCGATGAGTTTCAGGACATCAACCGAGTGCAGTATGAGGTGATTCGGATGATTGCTGCTCCTGAATACAATTTGTTTGTTGTAGGGGATGATGACCAATCTATCTATGGATTCCGTGGGGCAAAGCCTGAACTTATGCTTTACATGAAGCAGGAATTTCCAAATATCAGGCAGATTCCGCTTACAACAAATTACCGTTCTACCGAGTTTATCGTAGGTGCCGCATCGCGGGTGATCCTGCATAATGAGTCGAGATTCTATAAAAGGGTCCAGTCATCGAAAGGAAAAGGAGAAAGTGTCCATGTTCAGGAAGTGCTGGATGAGAATGAAGAAAGCAGATATGTGGCAGGTGAGATTCAGAAACATCTGGATCTTGGTGAGAAGCCGGGAGAGATTGCAGTACTTTTCCGTGCCGGAATTCAGGCGCGGATGCTGACGGAGATCCTGAATGAATACCGGATCCCGTTTGAGATGAAAGAACATATTCCTAATTTTTATGATCATTTCATTGTCCGGGATATGATCGCTTATATGCAGCTTGCGGCCGGGAATCGGGAAAGACGTTGGTTTTTGATGATTGCAAACAGGCCAGTGCGATATCTTGCCAGAAACAGTATGGATGGTGCCAGAGTGGAATTTGAAGATCTGCGAAGATTTTATCTGGATAAAGAATGGATGCAGGACATCATTGACCAGTTTGAGGTTGATATCAAAATGCTGGAGAACATGACGCCCTATTCGGCGATCCAGTATATCAGGAAGCGTATCGGTTACGATACATTTCTGAAAGAATATGCGAAAGAACATCAAGTTCCCTGGAATACTCTGCTTGAAGTCATGACCGAACTGGAAGAACGATGCAAGCCCTATCGTACCTTTCAGGATTGGATGTGTCATATTGATACATACACCGCTGATCTGGAAGAGCAGGAGAAAGCTCGTAGAAATCGACAGTCGGCAGATCCTGAAAAGGTACAGTTAATGACGATGCATTCCTCGAAAGGTCTGGAATTTACGACTGTATTTCTGATTCATGCCAATGAGGGAGAAGTGCCTTATCAGAAGGCGGTGACACCAGAACAGATGGAAGAAGAACGACGTATGTTCTATGTTGCAATGACAAGAGCAAAGGAGCATCTTACAATTTCTTATATAACAGAGAAAAATGGGAATCCAGTCAAAGCTTCCCGGTTTGTAGAAGAGCTTCTGGGAAGACATGTTTGACAACACGATGTTCACCGGATATTTATCTCTTTAAAAATGCAGTTTTCTATAGAGCAGGAAAGAGCCTGGCATGCCAGACTCTTTCATTTAATGGATTGAAACAGACGGTTCTAGTCATCAATACCAAACTCTTCGAATTGCTGCTCGTCCAGCCATTCATCGAATGCATCCGCAGCAAGTTCGTATTCATCATCATCTTCGATGTTTTCGAGATCATGATTGTTTCCACCGGTCGTATCCCTGATGAAACGATAAATCCATACATCGCCGTCTTCGTTCTCCCCGTTCTCGTCTAATGGAAGAAGTACAATGTATTCTTTTGAATTAACCTCAAATGTAGTAATGATGGAGCATTCAATCTCCTCGTCGTCGTCAAGAGTAATCGTGACTACCTGTGTTTCAAGAAGATCGTTATCTTCATTTCCGCCTTCATGATTATGTCCCATAATTCGGCTTCTCCTTTCATATGATACTTCCACTCTAACAGACTATGCAAGGATTTGCAAGGGGAAAAACTATTGACATTGACGATAAAAAAGTTACAATAAAAGAAAGGTTTAGGGAGGTTTGGTATGTATAAGAGAAAAATAGCACTGTTTTTTACATTTCTTATGTGTTGTATGATGGTTACAGGTTGTAAGAAAAATGTGGGGACCAGTGAGGATAATGCAATAAAGCCGGAAGAAGATCAGGAGGAAACGGTGTCTTATACCTTTGGGTTCAGTTGTATCACAATGGAGAATCCTTATTTTATTACACTGGAGCAGTCGCTTCGTGAGTATGTGGAGAATGAAGGGTGCACGATGATTACGATGGATCCGGAGCTGAATGTGAATACGCAGATTCAACAGATCGATGAGATGATAGAGCAGGGAATCGATGCCATTTTTCTGTGCCCGGTCGAATGGGAAGAAATCACACCGGCGCTGGAACATCTGAAAGAAGCGGATGTCAAAATCATTAATATCGACTCAGAAGTAAAGGAAATGGATTATGTAGATGCTTTTATAGGATCCAACAACTATAATGCAGGTTATATTTGTGGAGAAAATCTGATTAAGCAATGTCCGGAAGGAGGAAAGGTTGCGATCCTGGAAAGTCCGACTCAGAATTCGGTCAATGAGCGCATTACCGGATTTGAGGAAGCGATTATGAATAAAGGCTTTGAAGTGGTTGCTCGCATGGATACGCAGGGGGATCTCAATCTGGCGAGAGAAGCGGCGAACCAGATCTTTGCTGAGCATAAGGACATCACGGCGGTCATGTGCGGAAATGATCAGATCGCACTTGGTGCGCTGGTGGCAGCTCATACGGAAGCATTGCATGATATCATGATTTATGGTGTTGACGGTTCACCCGATCTCAAAAAAGAGCTTTTGAAACCGGGGAGCTTGATTCGGGGGACAAGTGGTCAATCCCCTATTAATATAGGAAAAGATGCCGCAAAAACAGCATTTGCCATTTTAAATGGGGAAAAATATGAAGAGGCGATTTATGAAGATGTCTTTTTTATTGATGCAGATAATGTAGAAATGTATGGTGCTGACGGATGGCAGTAAAGAGGAGAAGATGATGATAAAAGTAACAACAGGTTATCCATTGCCGCAGGGCTGTACAGTGCGCGGCGAAAATGTGAATTTTTCGGTATGTGTTCCTTCTGGAAAAAAATGTGAGCTCCTTCTTTATAAAAAGGGGAAGAAGGTTCCGGAGCAGATATTTGACATGCAGGAAACGGGTTCTTCCGGGCTGATTCGCTGTATTGCGCTTCGTATACCAAGAGCTGAAGCTTATGAATATAATTACAGAGTTGACGGAGAAATCGTAATTGACAGTTATGCAAGAGCTTTTGCGGGACGTAAAGTCTGGGGTGAAGCCAGAAATATAGAACAGCATGAAGTCCGTGCCCGGATCATTGATACGGAATTTCCGTGGGAGGATGATAAAAGGCCTCATCTGGCACAAAATGAAGTGATTGCATACAGCCTTCATGTTCGCGGCTTTACCAAACACAGTTCTTCAAAGGTGCGATATAAGGGAACTTTTGCAGGTGTTCTGGAGAAATTGCCATATTTAAAGGATCTTGGAGTGAATCAGATTCATGTAATGCCAATATATGATTTTGAGGAGAATAAATCCTACCTGAATTATTGGGGATACGGAGAAGGGTATTATTTCGCTCCTAAGAGCTCCTATGCTGCCAAAGAGGAAGTTACAGAACTGAAGAATCTGATTAAAACTCTTCATTCGGAGAATATGGAGTTGATCCTTGAAATGCCTTTTACGGGAGATACTCCGAAAATGATGATTCTGGGATGTCTTCGTTTCTGGGTGATGGAATATCATATTGATGGGTTTATTCTCAATCCATGTATTATAGACAGAGAGTCTCTGATCAACGATCCTGTTCTCTATGGTACCAAGATCATGAAGAAAATGGATGATTTCCAGAATACCATGCGCCGCTTCCTGAAAGGAGACGAGGGTATGGTTCCGGGGGTCATGTGGTGGCTGAGACATCAGTCAGAAGAGGAAGAGACCTTTAATTATATCACCGGACAGACAGGTTTCACTCTGAATGATCTGGTTTCTTATGATCAAAAACATAATGAAGAAAACGGAGAGGAGAATCAGGACGGACCGGATTATAATTTTAGTTGGAATTGTGGCGTAGAGGGGCCGACCCGCAAACGCTCTGTCGTGGAATTGCGAAGAAAGCAGATCTATAATGCATTTTTCCTCCTGCTCCTTGCACAGGGAACACCTTGTATTCTTGCAGGTGATGAATTCGCGAACAGCCAGAAGGGAAATAATAATGTCTATTGCCAGGACAATCCGGTTTCCTGGCTTGACTGGAGCAAACTTCAAAAAGAAGAGAAGTTGCATCAGTTTGTAAAAGATCTGATCGCTTTCCGCAAGGCACATAAGGTGCTGCATCCGGAACATGAAATGATGGGAATTGACAGTACCAGCTGCGGAATTCCGGATATCTCTTATCACAGTGAAAACGCATGGCAGACATCCTCCGAGGTTTCAAGTAGACAGATCGGTGTATTCTATCACAGCAGCGACGAGGAGGAAAGCTGCTATGTTGCATATAATATGCACTGGGTTTCGCATCTTTTTGCGCTTCCGGCACTTCCAAAGGGTAAACACTGGTATCTTGCAGCTTCTACGGATGATGGAGTATTGAAAGAACCGGTACTCATTGAAGAAGCAAAGTGTGTGGAAGTAGAGGAACGTACCATCAAAGTATTCATTGTGAAGTAGGAGGAAATATGAAAGCCTGGCAGCATTTTTGCACCATTACAAATCATAAAATTCTGGTTATGAAGAATTGTTTCCGGGTAGGATTGTACCGTCAGGGGCTTTTGCATGATATGTCCAAATATATGCCGTCTGAGTTCCTTGTGGGATGCAGATACTATCAGGGAACCAGAAGCCCGAACAATGCGGAGCGTGAAATAACCGGTTGTTCGACGGCCTGGCTACATCATAAAGGACGCAATAAGCATCATTATGAATACTGGATCGACTATGGATTAGAACAACCGGGACTAACCGGTATGAAGATGCCGAAAAAATATGTGATTGAGATGTTTATGGATCGGATTGCGGCATCGAAAGTATATATGAAAGAGAATTATACGGATTCTTCTCCCCTTCAGTATTATGACAATGGGATTGCCGGACAGCTTATTCATGAAGATACTCGGGCACTGCTGGAAGAACTGCTGCATATGCTTGCCGAGAAGGGAGAAAGGGAGACATTTGCCTATATTAAAAATACGGTGCTGAAGACGCACGATTATGAAAATATGGGGAAGAACAGGAGGAGTAGGAGATGATATCATTGCCAAATGATCCGATGATCCTGCTGAGTGTGATCAACATGAAACTGAGAGACTCATATTCCGGGCTGGATGAGCTGTGTGAGGATATGGAAGTGGATCGGGAAATGATTGAAAAGATTCTGGAACAGATCGACTATCGCTATGATGAGGAAACGAATCAGTTCATATAACAGGATTATGGAAGGATAATAACATGTTTGATATAAATTTTGATGAAATTGATTTGACAAAGCAGCCGCCGGTAGAAGAGCCGCAGCGTCAATACTATTTTATGGCCAAAGCAAGGCATTATGTGCAGGAAAAGAGCAGGGAACTGGGGAGAGATCTCACGTTCTGCGTGACCACTTTTGGTTGTCAGATGAATGCCAGAGATTCCGAGAAGCTGGTCGGCGTGCTGGAACAGATCGGGTATGTGGAGGAGCCGGACGAGGAGAAGGCTGATTTCGTCATCTTTAATACCTGTACTGTCCGCGAGAACGCAAACACAAGGGTGTATGGACGTCTGGGGCAGTTAAACCGTGTAAAGAAGCAGAAACCGTACATGTTTATCGGACTTTGCGGATGCATGATGCAGGAGCCGGAAGTGGTCGAGAAGATCAAGAAAAGCTATCGTTTTGTGGATCTGATTTTCGGGACTCATAATATTTACAAGTTCGCGGAATTAATCGTGACGCGTTTTGAATCAGAACGAATGGTGATCGATCTCTGGAAGGATACAGATAAGATCGTAGAAGATCTGCCGAGCGAGAGAAAGTTTTCTTTTAAATCAGGCGTTAATATCATGTTCGGCTGCAATAATTTCTGCAGCTACTGTATCGTACCGTATGTGCGCGGACGCGAGAGAAGCCGGAATCCCAAAGACATTATCCGCGAAATCGAGTCGCTGGTCGCGGACGGAGTTGTGGAAGTCATGCTCCTTGGACAGAATGTTAATTCGTACGGAAAGACACTGGATGAGCCGATGAGCTTCGCCCAGCTTCTGGAAGAAATTGAGAAAATCGATGGCCTGGAAAGGATCCGTTTTATGACATCACATCCGAAAGACCTTTCCGATGAATTGATCGCAGTGATGGCAAAATCAAAGAAGATCTGTCGTCATCTGCATTTGCCGATCCAGTCAGGAAGCAGCCGGATCCTTCAGAAGATGAACCGCCGCTATACCAAAGAACACTATCTCGAACTGGTAGATAAGATCCGCGCCGCAGTTCCGGATATCTCACTTACGACCGATATTATTGTAGGATTCCCGGGAGAGACAGAAGAAGATTTCCAGGAAACACTTGACGTAGTCAGAAAAGTACGTTACGACAGCGCCTTTACATTCATCTATTCCAAACGTACAGGCACACCGGCAGCGGCGATGGAAGAACAGATACCGGAAGATGTAGTAAAAGACCGATTTGACCGACTCTTGAAAGAAGTACAGGAAATCTCCGCGGAAGTATGTTCTGTACATGAAGGAACGGTTCAGGAAGTACTTGTCGAAAGCGTGAACGATCACGATCCAAGTCTTGTTACCGGGCGACTTAGCAATAACCTGCTGGTGCATTTCCCTGGGGATAAAGAGTTGATTGGGAAAATCGTACCGGTTCATCTGGATGAGGCGAAGGGATTCTATTATTTGGGGACGGTTCTTTTGCCACGACCATAGCCCTTTGGCTTTTGTAAGCGGAAAAAAAGAAATATTCTAAGAGAATTGGAAAGCAGTCTTTACAGAAGAATGAAAGAATCTGAAAAGGCTGCTTTTTTTATAGCACTCTTTTGACAATTTGCCAAATTCTGCCTTTTCCAATCATATGTAATACGATACGGACAGGTCGATCAGACCAAAGGGCGATGGTCGGGACAAAAGAACCGTCCCTACTAACATTTTTACATTTTGCAGGACTATATATATGAAAGTATTGATCAATCACTTTGGAGAGAAAAATGAAGAAACAAGATTTGCTGAGAATAATTGACAATGAACTGCTTGAGGAACTGTTTGGATTCTGTTACACGAGAACGAAGGACAGTTATGAGGCTGAGGAGCTATGTTCGGATATTGTTTTTGCGCTTATCAAGGCTGCCTGTTCAAATGGTGAAATTGAAAATCTTTATCCATTTATATGGAAAGTTGCGCGAAATGTATATGCTGATTTTTCGGATCGGCGAAGAAAACATACGGATATGTTTTACGAGGGTGATTCTGAAACGGTACTTCCGTTTATTGCCGATGAAGAGGATAACGATCAAAGTGAAGAACTGCTTGATGCGGTGTATCGTCAGATTGCGTTTCTGACGAAGGCATACCGGGAGGTTATGATTCTGTTTTATCTTGATGGTTTATCAACCGCGGAAATTGCCGTCAGGCAGAATATTAGTGAGACGGCGGTTCGTCAAAGATTATTTTCGGCGAGAAAAAGAATTAAAAGCGAGGTAAAAGAAATGACAGAGACTTATCCGAAACCGGTGGTGCTTGACAGAATCAATTACGTGATCTGGGGGGAGGGAAATCCATGCGGGAATGATCCCAGAACGGTTTGCACAAGGCAGTTTTCGAAGCATGTAGTGTACATGTGCTACTAACATAAAGACAATGCGGAACAGTATCTTGCATTTCCGTATTTAAACCGGAAAATCGATCAGAATCTGGTACTCTGGCAGCAGATTGTTCCAATGGTGGATTCTTTAATTAAAAATGTTGAAAAAGACATGGAAGAACGCTATTTTTCTCGGATCCAAAAGAAGAAACGGCCGTTTTATGTCTATGGTTATATTGATAATGGGAAATATTTTGGAAGTGGCTGGGACGGCGTGAATGCTGAAAATGTATGTGGATACTCAAAAATTCGTGTTGACAATATTTACACTACACAAGTTAGAGTGCATTTCCACTGTGGTCTTAATCTTGCAAATGATATCCCGATCCAGCTGGCTCTTCGGGCGATTGACGGGCTGAATATCGGCTCGCTGACAGAAGCGGAAAAGGAATGTGCAGCGATGGCTGTTTCGTGTGGCTATCTTTACAGGGAAGGCGAAATGCTGTACACGAAAATTCTCGTTAATCGTCTGTGCGATTCTGAAAAATTATATGATATCAGTCAACGTTTAGAAAAAGGCTGTTTTGAAAAAACGGCAAGGATCATCGCTGACAAAATGGCAAAACTGATTTATGACTGTGTGCCGGATTATCTGCTGAGTGAATGGAAATTTGCAAATCGGCTGGCGTCGCTTCCGGTGATTGATTCGGTCGTGGAGGCTCTGATTGAAAAAGGAATGCTCGTGCCGCCGGAAGACGGTGTGGGTGCAGAAGGATGCTGGATGGGAGTTGAAAAATAATGCTTTCATTCATCAGAAGTTACAAATATCAGAATGTTTTCATAATTATGCTGTTGTTACTCCAGAATCTGCTTCTTTTAGCGAGTACTCTGACTACGATGCGCATGGCGCGTCTGGTGATGGACGGAGATTTCGAGGGAATCGTGGCATGTATGATTTTTGTAATTATCGTGTATCTGACGCTGCATTTCCTGTTCTGGATCTATGATGTGCAGACTGCCAGAACGATAGCGCATATGAATCAGGATGTAAGGGCAAGCCTCAATCGGCAGATCATAGAGAGGAATGCAGAAGAGCTTAACGGAACGGACACGGGAGAATATATCTCCTGGTACACCAATGATTTAAAAGAAGCAGAAACACAGGGATTTCAGAATTTTTATTCTGCTGTGGACGCAGTGATTAAACTGACCATCGGTATTGCGGTACTTGCCCGGATCCAGTGGAAATAATTAATATGTACGCTGCTGACGTCCGGAATGGTTTATGTGTTTTCTCACTATTTTCATGGAAATGTGGAAGAAGAGTCCGGGAAAGTGTCCAAGGGATGGGAGACATTTACGCAGGCGGTAAAAGAGCAGGTAGGTGGAGTACATGTTCTGAAATCATTCGGACACGAGATGGATTTTAAGGAAAATATCCAGACGGCATCCAGGGAGCTGGAAAGGCAGAGATGCAGGTACGTAAAGACCCGTGAAAAAGCGGCTGCGGGAAAACGACCTTACTGAAGCTCATGCTCGGACAGCTTACGGGATATCAGGGGAGTATCCTCTATGATAAAAAAGAATTGTCCTGCTATGATATAAATACATTTTATGAACAGATGGCATACATCGAACAAAATGTATTCCTGTTCGATACCTCTATCCGGAATAATATTACACTGGGGGATTCGTATTGTGAAGACGAGATAGATAAAGTGCTTAAAATGAGCGCACTGGAAGAAGATATTCGGACATTTCCGGAAGGATTGGATACCAAAGTCGGAGAAAACGGGAAGAATCTCTCCGGAGGGCAGAAACAGAGAATAGCGGTGGCCAGAGCTTTAATTCATGATCGTAAAATTCTACTCGTAGACGAAGGAACATCTGCATTGGATCAGGAAAATGCATTGATAATCGAACATGCACTTTTGAACTGCCCGGAACTTACCTTAATTCTGATCATACATCATTTGAAAGAAGAGTATGTAATGCTTTATGAAAATGTATATCGGCTGTAATAATTTTCCCAAAATCGCTCACACTATGTAGGAAGATTTGCATAGTGAGGGCGATTTTTATGAAGAGCAGAAGATCAAAATATATCAGTGAAGTGTTGTTTATCTGGGCACTGGGCGGAACGATTTACTATACGATTGAGATGGTGACGCGAGGTTTTTCGCATTGGAGTATGTTTGTGGTTGGCGGACTTGCGCTTTGTTTCTGTACATTTCAGGGGCAGGCGATGAAGTGGACGGAGCCATTATGGATTCAGGTCATCAAATCGGTCGTATTTGTTACTTCACTGGAATTTATAACAGGGATTATTGTGAATAAATGGCTTCATCTTGAAGTGTGGGACTATAGCGACCAGCCGTTTCAATTATGGGGGCAGATCTGTGTGCCGTTTATGATCTTATTTTCCGGGCTGATTGTGATTGGAATTCTTTTGGGCGGGACATTGACATATTGGATTTATGGGGAAAGAAAGCCGGATTTTCATATTCTTTGATATTTCTGATTTTTCCATTAAACCGTTTATGTCGTGAACATGACCGTTCATGTCGAATTGGTTGATTTTATGCATATATTTGTTATAATTGGGATAATATGAAGAGGAAAATCTTGGAATCTTTTTGAAAATTTTGAATTTGCAGAGAAATATCATGTACACCGGATGGAAGCCATCCAGATTTCCCTCCGAATAAAAGGGCAGTCCGCTCCGGGAAGCACAGAAAACGCATTCCAGCAGGGCAGATCCGCATCGAAATCCAGCCTGTCCAGTAAGCTTGGCGTAAACCCAAACGCAATCGTAAGTGAACTGATAATGCATCAATTTGATGATTACTATTTGAATACAAAATATGTTGGACTCAACCCAAATAAAGATTTCAAATTATGTATGCGCCCGTATGGTGAGTATGCGAACAATAACCCCGGAATGAACTGTACCGGCTTTGTAGCATTCGTTTTCCAGAAGTGTGGAGCAAATCTGGAAACAATCGGGAATATGGGTCTTAGAGGAAGTTACTGCAATGCCTCCAACTGGTTGAGATACTTCAAAAAATATAATGTCACCTACTATCAGTATTCAACAGTAGGAGAATTACTTAATAGTGGGAAAGCAGAAAAAGGAGATATCATTTTCTGCGATCCCAAGGATTGGAGCCAAAGCGGTGCGGATTGTCACATCGGTTTTTTCTGGGGAAACGATTCTCCCGATAATCGTTTCTGGCATTCTTCTACAAAACCGGGAAGCGGAAACCAGATATCTGTGATTACTCCTGTTACGAATCCATCATACATTTATTTAGTTAAGCTTAAATAATATTATCGAGGAAAACAAGAAAAGGACAACCATCCAGATTCTCGATAAAACAGTCCATTGTTTGTGGGGGCGATTTCAGCTTTTGCTTGAAATGCCTCCATAAATTTGTTAAGATTTGAATGTGACAAATGCCCCTATCCATTTGGCTGCAAATGCGAAAGGATAGGTGAAGTAACGTGGGAAGCAACTACTTTCAAAACTGTGAAAACCCTTGAAAAATAAGGAGAATTTGGAAATATGATAGATAAAACCAACATGGCATCGAAAATGACCCCAATGATGCAGCAGTACCTTCAAACGAAGGAAGAATATCCAGACTGTATCCTCTTTTACAGACTTGGCGATTTTTATGAAATGTTTTTTGACGATGCAATAACCGCATCAAAAGAACTGGAAATAACACTGACAGGAAAAAACTGTGGTCTCGATGAAAGGGCTCCCATGTGTGGAGTCCCTTATCATGCTGTGGACAGTTATCTGAATCGTCTTGTATCAAAAGGATACAAGGTGGCAATCTGCGAGCAGATGGAAGATCCGAAGCTTGCGAAGGGAATAGTTAAAAGGGACGTTATTCGTATCGTCACCCCAGGCACCAATCTTGACATGCAGGCACTGGATGAGACGAAAAACAACTATATCATGAGTATCGTATACATCGCAGATCGTTTCGGGCTGTCTGTTGCTGATGTAACGACAGGTGAATACATGGTCACAGAAATCGAATCTTCCGGAAAAATGATGGACGAACTTACGAAATTTATGCCCTCGGAGATCATTTGTAATGAGGCGTTCTATATGAGCGGAATGAATCTGGATGATCTGAAAAACCGGCTTGGAATCACCATCTATTCTCTGGACGCCTGGTATTTTGACGATGCACTCTGTCGAAAGACACTGATGGAGCATTTTCAAGTGAAATCGCTGCAGGGACTCGGCCTTGAAGACTATGACTGTGGTATGATTGCAGCGGGCGCATTGTTGAAATATCTGGAAGAAACACAAAAAAATTCGCTGTCCCATCTGAGCCGGCTTACCACCTATACGACGGGAAATTATATGGTCCTTGACAGTTCGACGCGTCGAAATCTGGAACTGGTTGAGACGTTGCGGGAGAAGCAGAAACGAGGTTCGCTTCTGTGGGTGCTGGACAAGACGAAAACAGCAATGGGTGCCCGAACTCTTCGAAAATATGTGGAGCAGCCACTTATCGATAAAGCTTCTATTAAAAAGAGACAGGATGCGATAGAAGAATTAAAGAACAACGCTATTTGCAGAGAGGAAATACGGGAGTACTTAGGTCCTGTGTATGATCTGGAGCGCCTGGTCGGAAAGATCACCTACCAGTCTGCAAATCCGCGTGATCTGATTGCATTTCAGAGCTCCCTTTCCATGCTGCCTCCGATTAAATGCATCCTGGAGGATATGCAGTCAGAGCTTCTGAAAGAGATTTACGGGGAAATGGATACACTTGAGGAGCTTTGCACTCTGGTCAAGGAAGCAATCATGGAAGATCCGCCGCTTGCAATGAAGGAAGGCGGCATTATTCGTGAAGGCTACAACGAAGAAGTAGACCGCCTGCGCAGAGCTAAATCGGATGGAAAGGGCTGGCTTGCTGAGCTGGAAGCAAAAGAGCGGGAGAAGACGGGAATTAAAAATCTGAGGATCCGTTATAACAAGGTGTTTGGCTATTATCTGGAAGTGACGAATTCGTTCAAAAATCTGGTGCCCGATTACTATGTGAGAAAACAGACGCTGGCCAACGCGGAACGTTATATCATCCCGGAGCTGAAAGAACTGGAAGACACGATTCTGGGAGCTGAGGACAGGCTTTGTGCACTGGAATATGAACTGTACTGTGAAGTGCGGAACAAAATCGCCGGAGAAATCCTTCGTATCCAGACGACTGCAAAAGCGATTGCCAAGCTGGATGTGATTGCCTCCCTTGCCCAGGTTGCGGAGAGAAATAATTATGTCCGCCCGAAAATTAACGAGAAAGGTGTCATTGATATCAAAGACGGACGTCACCCGGTGGTGGAGAAAATGATCCCTAATGATATGTTTATCTGCAATGATACCTATCTGGATGATAAAAAGAACCGCATTTCGATTATCACCGGACCGAATATGGCCGGTAAATCGACGTACATGCGTCAGACTGCATTGATCGTATTGATGGCACAGATCGGTTCATTTGTCCCGGCATCGTCCGCGAATATCGGACTTGTAGATCGTATTTTCACGCGAGTAGGTGCCTCCGATGATTTGGCATCCGGACAGAGTACCTTTATGGTGGAAATGAACGAGGTGGCGAATATCCTGAGAAATGCAACCAGCAAAAGCCTTCTGATCCTGGACGAGATCGGAAGAGGAACCAGTACCTTCGATGGCTTAAGTATCGCATGGGCGGTCGTGGAACATATCAGCAATAGTAAGCTTCTGGGGGCGAAGACATTATTTGCTACACATTATCATGAATTAACGGAGCTGGAAGGGAAAATCGATAATGTCAATAATTACTGTATTGCTGTAAAGGAAAAGGGAGATGATATCGTCTTCCTTCGAAAAATAGTAAAAGGCGGTGCGGATAAGAGCTACGGAATCCAGGTTGCTAAACTGGCGGGGGTTCCGGATTCTGTCATTAATCGTGCGAAAGAAATCGTGGAAGAGCTGGTCAATGCAGATATTACGGCGCGGGTGAAGGAAATCGCCGTACAGGGAGAAAACCAGAAGAAAAAGCCACAGAAGAAGCTGGATGAAGTTGATCTGGCACAGTTTTCTCTTTTCGATACGGTAAAGGATGATGATGTTCTGAAAGAATTAGAAGAACTGGATATCAGTCATATGACTCCGATCGATGCGATGAACAAATTGTATCAGCTCCAGAATAAACTGAAAAATCGATGGTAAGATAAGATACTTAGAATGAATAAAGGAGAACAATATGCCGCATATTGAATTGTTGGATCAGATCACAATTGATAAAATAGCAGCCGGGGAAGTGATAGAAAGGCCGGCCTCGGTGATCAAAGAACTGGTGGAAAACGCAATTGATGCCGGTGCAACGGCGGTTGTAGTAGAGATAGAGGATGGTGGTATCACATTTATGCGGATCACCGATAATGGATGTGGGATTGAGAGGGACGATGTTAGAAAAGCATTCCTACGCCATTCGACGAGTAAGATTCGAAGCGCAGATGATTTAGTGCACATCTCTTCGCTTGGATTTCGTGGTGAGGCGCTTTCCAGTATTGCCGCTGTTGCTCAGGTTGAATTGGTGACAAAAACGGCGAATGATATATTTGGAACCCGGTATGTTATAGAAGGAGGACAGGAAAAGGTTCTGGAAGAAACGGGAGCTCCCGACGGAACAACGTTTTTGGTACGTCAGCTCTTCTATAATACACCTGCAAGGAGAAAATTTTTAAAAACACCAATGACAGAGGCAAGCCATATCAGCGATCTGCTGACACGGCTTGCACTTTCGCATCCAGAGGTTTCCTTCCAGTTCATCAATAACCATCAGCCGAAGATACATACATCCGGAAACGGACGTCTAAAAGATGTGATTTATCATATTTACGGACGAGAGATTGCCAATAATCTGCTCCCGCTGGAATATGATTGTGAAGGGATGCGTGTTAATGGATTTCTTGGAAAACCGCTTATTTCCCGCGGAAATCGAAATTTTGAAAACTATTTTGTAAACGGACGATATATCCGCAGTAACATCTTGTCGAAAGGGATTGAAGACGCATATAAAGATTTTACGATGCAGCATAAATATCCGTTTGTAGCGTTTCACATTCAGGTGGATCCAGAGAAGATCGATGTCAACGTACACCCGACAAAAATGGAACTTCGCTTCAGCAATCAGCAGGAGATTTACAATCGGATTTATCAGGCTGTCAGTGACGGCCTGCACGAAAAGAATCTGATCCCGGAAGTGGAGATACCGGAACCGCCGTCGCTTGAAAATAAAATAAATGACCGGAGAGCAGGTGCGAGGAAAAACACTGTATTGGTACAGGAGGTCCCAAAACGGCCTTACGGGAATTTGAATCCGGAACCAGTAAAAAAAGAAGAGAGCGATGAAGAGAAGAATCTTGATTATTTCATGAAAAAAATGAAGGAGAGAGTACAGGCTTATCATAATCAGGTTTCGCATGCGGAAGTGGAAAGCACGGAAGACATATCGAAAAAGGCACAGGAAACGGACAAGGTAAAAGAAGCTGTAAAAAGGCGCCTGAATTCCGAAAAAACAGAGCACGCTCTACAAAACAGTCATTCAAAAACAGAGTGCACTCTACAAAATAAGACAAGTAAAACAGAGTACGATCCAATAAAAACAGAGCGAACTCTGCAAAAAGACAATAGTGATGTCCAAAAAACAGAGTGCGATCTGCAAAACAATCCACAATTTTCACATAATAATCCACAAAAGTCAGAAAAAAGCAAACAATTAGATTTGTTTGAGGAAAATTTACTCAAAAAAGAAGTAAAACAGGAGTATAAAATTATTGGTCAAGTGTTTGATACTTATTGGTTGGTACAATTTCGGGATAGTCTCTATATTATCGATCAACATGCTGCACACGAAAGAGTATTGTATGAACGTACACTTGCAGGAATGAAAAATCGGGAGTATACTTCTCAGTACCTGAGTCCTCCGATCATCTTAAGTTTATCTATGCAGGAAATTGATGTACTGGAGACTTACAAAGACCGGTTCACATCGATTGGATTTGAGATGGAACCATTCGGCGGCGATGAGTATGCTGTGAGAGCAGTTCCTGATAATCTATTCGGAATTGCTAAGAAGGAGCTCTTGCTTGAGATGTTGGATGGATTGTCTGAAGGCCTGGCTTCTAATCTGGAACCTTCATTGATTGATGAGAAAATTGCATCCATGTCTTGCAAAGCAGCGGTCAAGGGTAATTCCAGATTGTCTGCTGCAGAGGTTGAGGCTTTGATCGGTGAACTTCTGATGTTGGATAATCCATACCATTGTCCACACGGCAGGCCCACGATTATTTCAATGACCAAACGGGAACTTGAGAAAAAGTTTAAGCGTATCATTTAATAAGCGTATATTTTTCAATGAATTAAGAAATGTAGAGGAGGTGTCCGTAATGGAAGATAAACGGAAAGAAACGGACGATGTCACAAAACCGCCGATTATTGTATTGACCGGACCTACCGCTGTGGGAAAAACGAAAGCTTCGATCGGACTGGCAAAGGCGGTCGGTGGAGAAATCATTTCTGCAGATTCTATGCAGGTATATCGGCATATGGATATTGGGTCCGCAAAAATCCGCAGGGATGAAATGGAAGGAATTCCTCATTATCTTGTGGACGTACTTGAGCCAGACGAAGAATTTCATGTAGCCAGATTTCAACAGATGGCAAAGCAGTCGATGGAGCAGATTTATGCAAACGGACATATCCCGATCGTGGTGGGCGGAACAGGATTTTATATACAGGCACTTCTGTATGACATTGATTTCTCCGAAGGAGAAGAAAATACTGCGTATCGAAAGGAACTGGAAGCATTTGCAAATGAAAATGGTGCAAATGCGCTGCATGATCGTCTGCGCGAGGTGGATCCGAAATCTGCCGATGAGATTCATGCGAATAATGTGAAGCGTGTGATAAGGGCACTGGAATTTTACCATCAGACGGGGATGCCCATCTCTCAGCATAATGAAGAAGAGCGTAAGAAAGAATCTCCGTATTCTTTTGCATATTTTGTTCTGAATGATGAGAGAAGCCGGCTTTACGAACGGATAGACAGGCGGGTAGATCAGATGATCGATGAGGGACTTGTGGACGAAGTCCGGGCACTAAAGCTGCGAGGCTATGACCGTAAAATGGTGTCTATGCAAGGGCTGGGCTATAAAGAAATTCTGTCATATCTTGAAGGGGAGTGTTCCCTTGAAGAGGCTGTTTATATTTTAAAACGGGACACCAGACATTTCGCAAAACGGCAGATTACCTGGTTTAAGCGGGAGCGTGATGTAATCTGGCTGCCCAAGGATCAGTACAATTATGATGAAACTGCGATATTGGAAGCAATGCTGAGAATCTTAAGAGAAAGGAAAATAATAGAATCATGAGTTTAAATCAAGAAACAGAATCACTTTATATTCAGATGGGAATTGACCCGAACGTGCTGCGGTACGGACTTGAAATCGAAGCAGGACTGAAGGATCGGTTCGCTGAAATCGACCGGATGGCTGAATTTAATCAGCTCAAGGTTCTGCATGCAATGCAGGAGGCGAAGGTGAGCTCGGAATGTTTTAATTATGCGTCCGGATACGGATACAGTGATTTCGGAAGAGATACATTAGAACAAGTGTATGCAAATGTATTTCATACTGAAGATGCACTGGTGCGTCCTCAGATTACATGTGGAACCCATGCGCTGGCGCTGGCGCTTTCAGCCAATTTAAGGCCGGGAGACGAACTTCTTTCGATTGCAGGTAAACCTTATGATACGCTGGAAGAAGTGATCGGAATTCGTCCTTCCACCGGTTCACTTGCTGAATATGGAATTACCTATCGCCAGGTGGATCTGCTGCAGGATGGCAGTTTCGACTATGATAAGATACGTGAGGCGATCAATGAAAAAACCAAACTGGTTACGATCCAGCGTTCGAAAGGGTATCAGACACGGCCAAGCTTTTCGGTAGATCAGATTGGGGAAGGGATTGCGTTTGTGAAAAAAATAAAGCCGGAACTTATTTGCATGGTGGATAACTGCTACGGTGAATTCGTAGAAGAGAAGGAGCCGAGTGATGTCGGTGCCGATATGGTTGTCGGATCCCTGATCAAGAACCCCGGCGGAGGCCTTGCGCCGATCGGAGGCTATATTGCGGGAAGAAAGGATCTGATCGAGCAGTGTGCGTACCGTCTTACCTCACCGGGACTGGGGAAAGAGGTCGGTGCCTCTCTTGGTGTAATGCAGTCCTTCTATCAGGGGCTTTTCCTCGCACCGACCGTAGTGGCAGGCGCGTTAAAAGGAGCTGTTTTTGCAGCGAATATTTATGAAAAACTCGGATATCCGGTCATTCCGAACGGAAGTGAACCGCGTCATGATATTATTCAGGCGGTGACACTTGGAACACCAGAAGGCGTGATTGCGTTTTGCCAGGGAATCCAGGCTGCTGCACCGGTTGAAAGCTATGTGACACCGGTTCCGTGGGCGATGCCGGGTTATGACAGCGAAGTTATCATGGCAGCCGGAGCGTTTGTGCAAGGATCCTCGATCGAACTTAGCGCCGATGGACCGATCAAACCACCGTATGCCGTTTATTTCCAGGGAGGATTGACCTGGGAACATGCTAAATTCGGAATCCTGATGTCACTTCAGAAACTCTATGACGCTGGAATCGTAAAGGAGCTTCCATAATGGGAAAACAGATTGTGGTTGCAGGAGGAGGTGCTGCCGGTATGATGGCTGCACTTTCCGCTGCGGAAGAAGGGGCAAGCGTTACAATCGTGGAACACAATGATCGCGTCGGCAGGAAAATCCTTTCTACCGGAAACGGAAGATGCAATTATACAAATCTGTTCCAGAGCCCACAGTGCTACCGAAGCGATGAGAACGATTTCCCCTGGAAGATCATCAGCAGATTTCCGGCAGAGTGGGTCATTCGTAAATTTGAAGAAATGGGTGTTATGCCAAAAGACAAAAATGGCTACATTTATCCGTTTTCCGAACAGGCAAGTGCGGTGCTGGATGTACTTCGTATGGAACTCGATCGATGCGGGGTCCGTATTGTGACATCTGCCCATGTGTCGGATATTTTAAGAACAAAAAAAGGCTGGCAGGTTGAAATTCTCCATGGTGGTAAAAAGAAAGAAAAAATGAATTGTGATTCCGTAATTCTTGCCTGCGGTTCGAGAGCAGCTTCAAAGCTCGGAAATGACGGAAGCGGTTACGATCTTGCGAAGAAGCTGGGGCATAAGATCATTCCTGTGGTCCCGGCACTTGTACAGCTCAAATGCCGGGAAAACTTTTATCCCTCTTTAGCAGGCGTGCGTGTGAACGGAAAAGTTTCTATATGGATTGACGGAAAGAAGCATGGAGAGGATACGGGCGAGCTACAGATGAATGCTTACGGTATTTCCGGAATTCCGGTCTTTCAGATCAGCAGGATCGCGGCGAAAGGACTTTACCGGAAACAATCTGTCTGTGCAGAAGTTGATTTTATGCCGCAGTTAACGGACGATGCATGGAGACAGATGCTTGAAGAGAGGAAAAGGCTTCATCCAGAAAAGGAAATGAGTGTCTTTTTTACCGGAGTATTTCACAAGAAACTGTCGGAGGTGCTGCTCAAAATTTCAGGGATACCGCGGATGAAAAAGGCGGGGGAACTTACGGAGGCTGAACTGGAACGCCTGGTGAAAGAAGGGAAACATTTTCGGACAGATATTATAGATACGAATCCATTTGAACAGGCTCAGATTTGCGCAGGAGGTGTTTCGACAGCGGAACTTTCTGCTCAGACGATGGAATCACGCATTGCAAAAGGTATTTATTTCGCGGGTGAGCTGGTCGATGTGGACGGAATCTGCGGAGGATACAATCTGCACTGGGCATGGGCAAGCGGATATCTGGCAGGGAAAGGAGCAGCGAATGCTTAGAATCAGTCAGTTAAAAATACAGGTGGGGCATACCGAAGAAGAATTGAAAAAGAAGGTACGGAAGCGTCTCGGAATTCAGGAAATGCAGTTGCTGGATCTTACCATTCGGAAAAGATCTCTGGATGCCAGGCGCAAGCCGGAACTTTATTATGTATACACCATTGATGTGAAAGTAAACGATGAGCAGGCTGTCTGGAAACGGGTGTCGAAGAAGAAAGGCAATTCAGATGTCAGCGTCTGCCGGGAAGAACGGTATCATTTCCCCGAAGAGGGCTCCTGCCGTCTGAAAGAAAGGCCGGTCATAGTCGGATGCGGTCCGGCGGGGATTTTCTGCGCGTATTTTCTGGCCAAGTGTGGGATGCGTCCGATCTTGATCGAGCGGGGAGCTCCTGTGGAAGAACGACAGGAGGATGTGAAGAAATTCTGGGAAACCGGAGTGCTTAAGCCGGATTCCAATGTTCAGTTCGGAGAGGGAGGAGCCGGAACATTTTCCGACGGAAAACTCAATACACTAGTCAAAGACCCGAACGGAAGGATCAGGGCCGTGCTGGAAACCTTCGTTAAACACGGAGCGCCGGAGGAGATCCTGTATGACGCAAAACCGCATATCGGAACGGATATTCTGTGTACGGTCATTCGGAATATGCGCGAGCAGATTCTTGCATGGGGAGGAGAAGTTCATTTTCATACGAAAATGACGTCACTTATCCTAAATGAGTCCGGACGAAAATTGAAGGGAATCTGGGTAGAAACAGATGCCGAAGAGAAAAATAACGTGAGGGAATTACCGGTCGAAGTTCTGGTTTTGGCGCTGGGACACAGTGCGAGGGATACATTTGGCATGCTTTATGAGACCGGGATCCCAATGGAAGCAAAATCATTTGCGGTGGGGGTGCGTGCGGAGCATCCTCAGGAACTGATCAACCGTTCCCAGTACGGGGCAGAATATCCGGATTCACTCCCGGCTGCGGCTTATAAACTGACAGCAAAACTACCGAATGGGCGTGGTGTGTATTCATTCTGCATGTGTCCGGGTGGATATGTGGTCAATGCATCATCGGAAGAAGGACACCTGGCGGTAAACGGAATGAGTTATCACGCGAGAGACAGCCGGAACGCCAACAGCGCTATCGTCGTAACCGTATCTCCGGAAGATTTTGGTTCCAAGCATCCGCTTTCTGGTGTGGAATTCCAGCGTAAACTGGAAAAGGCGGCCTATGAAGCGGGAAATGGCAGGATCCCGGTTCAGCGCTATGGGGATTTTTGCCAAAGTCTTCAATTGGATGCCGGGAAGTTGGACACACGTCCTGTGTGCATGGAATTCAGAGAAATGGTTCCGTGTATGAAAGGCGGTTGGAAAAAAGCGGAGCTAAAACAGATTTTCCCGGAGCAGATTGCAAGATCTCTGGTTGAGGGAATGGAAGAATTTAATACGAAAATCCGAGGTTTTTCGCATCCGGATACGATTCTTTCGGCGGTGGAAAGCAGAACCTCTTCCCCGGTCAGAATTCTCAGAAATGAAACGATGGAGAGCCGTATTTGCGGACTATATCCGTGTGGAGAAGGCGCCGGATATGCAGGCGGGATTACGTCAGCCGCAGTGGACGGCATAAAGATCGCGGAAACGATCCGCAAAAAATATGCTTCATTCGACAAAAATGAAGATGCTTTAAGAAAAATTTAATGTCTAAAAAGGCTATACACGTTTTTTAAAATATGCTAAAATAATCACAGTTTGTGATTCAAAAAAGAGGAGGAGTACAGATGAAGGGAGCCGGAAGCAAGAATACATGGGCTCTGTTTCTGTTTGTTTTAACAGGAATTGTGCTGGGAGGTTTTATTGCCATGATGACAGAGAATGTACCGGCACTTAGCTGGCTGTCCTATGGACAGACATTCGGATTTGACAGTCCGATCATTCTAAATCTCGGTATGGTGGTAATTACCTTTGGGCTTAGCATCAAGATTACGATAGCGAGCATCATTGGTGTAGTGCTTGCCATATTTATTTATCGTTTCTTATAGATGCCGTAAGGCATTTTTTGTGCTGTATGAGAACGTCTTTTTTCGAATTATCGAATCCTATATAAGGATTATGAATCAAAACAAAACCATGAAAGACATGATAGCAGATGAACGCCCGTATGAAAAATGCGAGCGTTTTGGGGCGGGCAGTTTGACAGATATTGAATTGCTTGCCGTTCTGCTGCGTACAGGTACAAAGGGAGAAAATTCCCTTGAACTGGCCAGAAAACTTTTGTACCCGGATACCGGTGTACAGAATAAGGATGAGACTCATCTGCAGAACTGGACCAAAGAAGAACTGATGAAAGTGCAGGGAATCGGCAGGGTAAAGGCGATACAGATTCTTTGCCTTTGTGAACTTTCCAAAAGAATGGCGCAGCTTTCTGCCGGGAAAGAACTGGATTTTTCCAAACCGGATACCATAGCGGACTATTATATGGAAGATATGCGTCACCGCAGGCAGGAGCATATGAAGCTGCTTATGCTGAATACCCGATCTAAACTGATCGGTGAAAGTGAGATATCCAAAGGAACGATCAATATGTCGCTGGTTTCCCCGCGTGAGCTTTTTGTGGAAGCTCTTATGAAAAATGCAGTATACATCATACTTATGCATAATCATCCCAGCGGTGATCCGTCGCCGAGCCGGGCTGATATTCTGGTGACCAGAAGGGTGAAGGAGGCAGGGGAAATCCTGGGAATTGAGCTCCTTGACCATATTATTATCGGAGACAACTGTTATGTCAGTCTTGCCCTTGAGGGGTATTTAGGGAATGCGTAGCTGTGAAAGGAATATAGCAAATGGCAAGAAATGTTTACGGTATTGATCTTGGAACTTATGAGATCAAAGTTTATGATAAAAAAAAGGACACCATATGGAAGGAAAAGAATGTCATTGCAATCGCCAATCAGAAAACAATTTTTGCTGTCGGTGATGAAGCATATGAAATGTATGAAAAAGCCCCGGGAAATATACAGGTTGTGTTTCCTATGAAGGAAGGGGTCATCAGCCGATTTAACGATATGCAGTATCTGCTTCAGAATCTGCTGAAAAAAGACCGCCAGTTTGCAAGAGGTGCTGAATACGTGATCGCTGTTCCGACCGATGTTACTGAGGTGGAGAAACGGGCTTTCTTTGATCTCGTGGTCCATTCGACCGCAAGAGCCCGGGAGGTCAATATTGTAGAACGGGGAATTGCACACTGCATCGGACTCGGAATGGATGTTCAGAATACAAAAGGGGTTATGATTGCAGATTTCGGAGGTGAGACGACGGAAATTTCGGTTGTCGCATCCGGTGGTATGGTGCTGAATAAACTGATCAAAATCGGTGGGAATACATTTGACAATGCTGTGGCGAATCTGGTGCGGCATAATTATGATTTCCTGATTGGAAGGCTTACGGCAGAAACACTGAGGCGGCGTTTCGGTGTGTTTGGCGGAGAGAGCAGTGAGACTATGGTCGTTGCCGGAAGAAATCTGGTAACCGGAGTTCCGAAACAGCAGGAAATTCCGATCAGCCTGGTACGTGCCGCCATGAAGGAGCCGCTTTCGGAATGTATCATGCAGATCAACCTTCTGCTTGAAAGAACGCCTCCGGAAGTATTGAAGGCCATACAGAAGAACGGTATCTTTCTGACAGGAGGTCTTTCCTATCTTCCGGGTCTTTCCAGTTACATAGAAGGGGCAACTGGTTACCGGGTTCACACTGCGCGTCATCCGGATATTTGCGCGGTGGAAGGACTGAGTCAGATTATCCGGTCCAAAGAGCTTAGAAAACACGCATATTCAATGCTAGACGAGAATTATAGGTGGATGAGATAGATGAAAGCAAAAAACCAATTTTCACTTGCAAGCAAATACTGGCTTCTGATCCTTGCAATAATTTGTATTATATTAATGGGACTTTCCGGTTTTGCAGATACCGGGAAAGGGCCGCTCGCATGGGTAGCCGGATATACGGTGGTACCAATGCAGAAGGGCATCAACCGTGTGGGGATGTGGATCAGTGATGTGTCCGATAATTTTGCAACGCTTCAGGAAGTGAGAGAAGAAAATAAACAACTGAAAGAAAAAGTTGCGGAGCTGACGATTGAAAATAATCAGCTTCAACAGAATTCCGCAGAGCTGGAACGACTTCAGGAACTTTTTAAAATGCATCAGGATACGGCAGATTATCCAAAGGTCGGGGCGAATGTTATTGCCAGTGAAAACAGCAACTGGTTTTCAAGATTCACGATCGACAAGGGAAGCAACGACGGTATTGAAGTGGATATGAATGTGCTTTCAGGTGCAGGGCTTGTCGGCATCGTTACAGAAGTCGGGCCGAATTATTCCATTGTAAGTTCCATCATTGATGATAAAAATGTGAGTGCCATGATGCTGGAAACTTTTGACAAATGTATTGTCAGCGGCGATCTGAAGCTGATAGGTGAAGGTGTTGTCAAATTCGAGCAACTTGCAAACAATGAGAATGAAGTTAAGGTAGGCACTCAGGTCGTAACTTCCAATATCAGTGACAAATATCTTCAGGGGCTTCTGATTGGATATGTCTCCGAGGTTACGGTTGATGCAAACAATCTGACACGTTCTGGATATATTATCCCGGCTACGGATTTTCATGAATTAAATGAAGTGCTGGTTATCACTACCACAAAGAAAGACTTGATTGATAAAAAGGAGTAAGGATGAAGAAATTAAAACGGATTGCAGTCTGTACCGTTATCATACTGATCTGTTTCCTACTGGAGACGACAATATTTCAATATCTGGCCCTGGCATCGGTCATCCCGAATCTACTGATCGTAGTCACTTCTTCCTTTGGTTTTATGCGCGGAAGAAAGGAAGGTCTGTTCATCGGATTCTTTTGCGGATTACTCAAAGATATTCTGGGTGGCGATTTAATTGGATTTTATGCCTTGGTGTATATGGTGATTGGATATTGCAACGGATTTTTCAGCAGGGTATTTTATGATGAAGACATCAAGCTTCCGCTGGCGCTGATTTCGGCGAGTGAACTGGTTTACAGCCTGGTTGTTTATATTTTCCTTTTTATGCTGAAAAGCGATTTTAATTTCTGGTATTATTTCAATCATATCATAATGCCGGAACTTGTTTACACCATTCTGATCACACTGGGCTTATATCAGGTGATCCTGCATACGAATCGACGACTGGAAGAGGAAGAAAAAAGGAGTGCAAGTAAATTTGTATAAATTATGGGAACGCCTGAAGGCATGGGCAATCGAGATAGTTAAATCCAGGGCTTTTGTTGTAATGATCGCGTTCTGTGTGATGTCAGCAATTCTTGTTCAGAGAGTTTTTTATCTGCAGATCGTAAAAGGACAGGAGTATCTGGATGACTATAAATTACAGATTCAGAAGACAAAAGAAGTACAAGGAACAAGAGGCCGGATTCTGGACCGTAACGGTGTGGTTCTTGCCGACAATAAGCTTGCCTATTCTGTCACAATAGAAGACAACGGGGATTACAGCAACAGTACTACTGCCGAAAAGAATCAGATTATCAATGAGACGGTTCTGAAAGTAATTGATATTGTAGAATCTAACGGGGATTCCATCATCAATAATTTTAAGATTGTTCTGAATGATAACGGGGAATATCAATATACGATGGATGAAGATTCGACTCAGAAGCTTCGTTTTCTTGCGGATATTTTCGGATATGCCACAATTGACAAGCTTTCTGATGAACAGAAGGCATATACCGCAGAAGATATCATCAACTATCTCTGTACGGATAAACGATGGGGATATGGAATTGATCAGGAAGAATTTTCGAAAGAGATGGTTCTGAAAATGGTCAATATCCGTTATGCCATGAGTCTGAACCGGTATCAGAAATATGTCGCTACAACGGTAGCAAGTGATGTGAGTGAAGAAACAAAAGCAGCCATTATGGAGAATATTGATACACTTCAGGGCGTCAATATCGCAGAAGATTCTCTGAGAGTTTATCCCGACAGCAAGTATTTTGCATCTATTCTTGGATATACCGGTACCATTTCCCAGGAAGAGTATGACTCCATGGACAAAGAAACGCAGGAAAGATATTCCCTTACAGATATTGTTGGTAAAGCTGGATTGGAACAGGTTCTGGACGAGACGCTCCAGGGGCCGAAAGGAGAAATCAAGCTTTACGTAAACAGTGTGGGGAAAATCATAGAAACAGATGAAGTTTCCGAGGCAAAAGCAGGAAATGATGTCTATCTTTCAATCGATGCAAATCTACAAAAAGCAGCTTATGACTTGCTGGAAGAAAAGATTGCCGGAATTGTGGTTGCAAAGATGGCGAATGTCATGAACTATGATCGGAGTCAGGTTACAGATGAGAGTGATGTTATCATTCCAATCGATGACGTCTACAATGCATTTATTTCAAATGAGATCCTGGATACCGGACATTTTGAAGATCCGGATGCCAAATCGACAGAACAGGCTGTGTATCAGGCATACATTACGAGACATGAAGAAGTGATTTCAGAAGTTCTGGAACAGCTGGGAAATCCGAATGCTCCTGCATATAAAGAATGTTCAAAAGAAATGCAGGCTTATTTGAGCTATGTGATCAGTGATCTTCTGACAACCAATGCAAAGATATTACAGACAGATAAGATTGATACGAAGGACAAGACATACCTTGCCTGGGAAGAAGATGAGACGATCAGCTTATATACATATTTGAACTATGCAATTTCCCAGAACTGGATCGATACATCGAAACTGAAGGAATACATGGATGAGGAGAGCAGTTATTCTGATCTTGGTGAGACTTACCAGGGACTCGTGAACTTCATTGGGAAGAAACTGTCGACGGATTCCGGATTTGAGAAACTGATTTATAAATATATGATCAAGACAGGCCGGATTACAGGTACGCAGATCTGTCTGCTCTTGTATGAACAGGAAGTCCTGGATTATGATGAAACCCAATACAATAACCTTGTAAGTGGTGCGACCGGTCCTTATGATTTTATTCGCGGTAAGATTCAAACGCTTGAAATCACTCCGGGGCAGCTTGGACTGGAACCATGTACAGGATCTGTTGTAGTGACGGATGTCAATACAGGAGAAGTGCTGGCATGCGTCTCTTATCCGGGATATGATAATAACCGTCTGGCGAACAGTATGGATTCTGATTATTATAGCCAGCTGCGGCAGAATCAGGCGGCACCGCTTTATAACAATGCCACACAGGAGCGGACGGCACCGGGTTCTACTTACAAACCGTTGGTTGCGACTGCAGGATTGACAGAGGGTGTGATTAGTTCTGATACATATCTGAACTGCAGCGGTGTTTATAAAAAAGTATCACCGAATCCGAAGTGCTGGTTTTATCCGAGCTCCCATGGATCACTGAATGTATCCGGTGCGATTCAGAAATCATGTAACCTGTTTTTCTATGAGGTGGGATATCGTCTGGGACTTACGAACGATGCGCTTAATGAGAATGATCTTTCGGATACAAGTGGCGAAGCTACAGCTACAAGATATTCGTCCGATAAAGGCCTTGCGGTTTTGAAGCAGTATGCGACTTTATTTGGTCTCGGGCAGAAAACAGGTATAGAGATACCAGAATCGGAGCCTCAGATTTCCGATCAGGATGCGGTCCGGTCTGCGATTGGACAAGGAACCAATAACTATACAACGACACAGCTTGCCAGATATATTACTGCTGTTGCGAACCGTGGAACCGTATATAATCTGACATTGATCGACAAAGTTACAACTGTGGAAGGCGATGTGATTGAACAGTCTGAGCCGAGTGCTCTGAATCAGATTGAAAATGTTTCCAACAACACCTGGGATGCGGTGCATCAGGGAATGCGTGCCGTTGTCACCAGCAGCAGTACCTATTCTTCTTTGAATGGATTTGCGATGTCCGGTAAAACGGGTACTGCCCAGCAAAGTAAATCGCATGCGAACCATGGTCTGTTTGTTGGATTCGCGCCGAGTGACGAACCAGAGATTGCATTTGCAATCCGAATTAAAAACGGATATGAATCGTTGTATGTTTCTGAAATTGGACGTGATCTGATGCGGTATTATTATGGATTGGCTGATCGTAATGAACTTATCACCGGTCATGCTGCAGAAATTACTGTGACAGGAGTTCACGGAGATTAGAAGGAGTGGGGGACTTGAATCAGAAAGTCGTAATTAAAAGTAATAAATACGGCTTGATCGTTCATATGGATCCTGAGGCAGAATATAAGCAGATCCTTGAGGAACTTAGGACAAGTTTCACTGAATCGGCAAAATTTTTTAAAGATGCAAGCATGGCGATTACCTTTGAGGGGCGAGTGCTTACCAAGCCGCAGGAAGAAGAAATCATAGATTTGATCACAGATATTGCGCACATCCATATTGTATGTATTTTCGACAAAAACGAGAATACAGAAAGATTGTACAAAAGCGTGGTGGAAGAATGTCTTGAAGATTTGCCCAGAAGAGAAGGACAGTTTTACCGGGGGACACTGAAGAAGAGGCAGGTACTGGAAACGGAAAAAAGCATCATTATATTAGGCGATGTAGAATTTGGAGCGACTGTCGTTTCACGCGGTAATATTGTGGTGCTCGGTACGATTCGTGGTACTGTACATGCAGGAGCGGCAGGAAATAAAAATGCGTTTGTCGTTGCGTTGGCTATGAAGCCTCAGATGCTGAAGATTGCAGGAGTCGGTGCAAATCGTGTGTATTTGCGTAAAGGGGAAAAGCCGGAAGCGCGGATTGCACGGCTGGACGAAGAACACATTTCTATTGGTCCGCTTAAGAATCAAATTTGGTAGGAGGACGTGTTATGGGCGAGATTATTGTTGTGACATCAGGAAAAGGCGGAGTCGGAAAAACGACCACTACAGCAAATATTGGAGCGGGACTTGCAAGTCTTGGCCAGAAGGTACTTGTAATTGATACAGATCTGGGGCTCAGGAACCTGGACGTAGTTATGGGACTGGAGAATCGGATTGTGTACAATCTCGTAGATGTAATTGAAGGAAGCTGCCGACTGAAACAGGCGGTTATCAGGGACAAGAGGCATGAAAATCTGCATCTGCTTCCTTCTGCTCAGACAAAAGACAAATCTGCTGTTTCCCCGGAACAGATGATCAAGCTGACTTCGGAACTCCGGGAAGAATATGATTACGTGCTTCTGGACTGTCCGGCTGGAATCGAACAGGGATTTCAGAATGCGATTGCCGGAGCTGACCGGGCAATTGTTGTAACTACTCCTGAAGTTTCATCGATTCGTGATGCTGACCGGATCATTGGACTTTTGGAAGCTCATCATATGGCAAAGATGAATCTGATTATAAACCGTATCAGGATCGATATGGTGAAACGGGGGGATATGATGTCCATTGACGATGTGACTGAAATACTTTCCATTGACCTTCTGGGGGCGATCCCGGATGATGAACAGGTCGTTGTCGGTACCAACCAGGGAGAGCCGGTTATTGATATGGATTCACTGGCAGGAAAAGCCTATATGAATATCTGCCGGAGAATTTTGGGAGAAGATGTTCCGTTTCTGGATTTTGATAAACAGAATAGTATGCTGCATAAGTTTATTCGCAGATTTCGGAAAAATTAGGAGGCAGGCTTATGCATGTATTTGAAACAAAATATCGGAAACCATCTGTTTCGATTGCAAGAGACAGGCTGAAAGCATTGATCGTAGCAGATCGTATGCAATGTCAGCCGGATACATATGAGTTTCTGTGCCGGGAATTATTCCGCACAGTTTCAAAGTACATGAAAGTAACTGAAGAACAATTTGACGTGGATATCACACGGTCAAGGATTACTATTGATTTAACGGGAGACGAATCGTGAGATTACCAAAAAAAACGAAACCTTATCATTTGAAGGATTACAAATTTAATCTGATCATTTCTGTTGTTGCGCTGACAATTCTGGGAATTCTGGTTATCGGAAGTGCCCAGAAATCAGTGCAGAATAAGCAGATCATTGGTCTTGTACTGGGACTGATCGTTATGGTCATCGTATCACTTATTGATTATGTATGGGTCTTGAACTTATACTGGATGATCTATGCGATTAATATTGTGATGCTGGTGATCACATTGATTTTTGGCACAGAAGTAAACGGTGCGAAGAGATGGATCAATCTGTATTTTACCAATTTCCAGCCTTCGGAACTCACTAAGATATTGATGGTTCTGTTTTTTGCAAAATTTCTTATGAATCATGAGGAAGATCTCAACAGTTTTCGCACGATTATAACTGCTGTATTACTGTTTGCTCCAACCGCACTTCTGATTGTAATGCAGCCGGATTTGTCTACTACGATATCGATTGTTCTGGTGTTCTGTGTCATGATGTATATCGCGGGACTGAGCTATAAATTTATTGGTACAATGCTGGCAATCCTCATACCAACGGCAGTGATTTTTATCAGTATTGCGGTACAGCCGAATCAGCCGTTCCTAAAAGACTACCAGCAGGAGCGAATTCTGGCATGGCTTGAGCCGGAAAAATATGCCAGTGATCAGGCATTTCAGCAGAACAATTCTATGATGGCGATTGGATCCGGACAGCTCACGGGGAAAGGGCTGAACAACAATACGACGACATCTGTGAAGAATGGAAATTATATACCGGAGCCCCAGACAGACTTTATTTTTGCAATTGTTGGTGAAGAATTAGGTTTTGTGGGTTGCTGTATTGTGATTGGTCTGTTATTATTAATAGTAATACAGTGTATTTTGATAGGGATTAAAGCACAGGATATGGCGGGGCGAATCATCTGCTGCGGAATAGCCGCGCAGATAGCGGTGCAGTCGTTCGTCAATATCAGCGTGGCTACAGGAATTTTCCCAAATACAGGTATTCCGTTACCTTTTGTCAGTTACGGGCTGACATCACTTGTCAGTATGTTTATGGGAATCGGTTTTGTGTTAAATGTTGGCCTTCAGCCGAAAAAATACCAATAAAGGAGTGGTGAAAATGAACATAGGACTTATTGCTCATGATTCCAAAAAAACTTTAATGCAGAATTTCTGCATCGCTTACAGAGGAATTTTAAGTAAGCACGAATTATTTGCTACCGGCACTACCGGACGTTTGATAGAAGAGGTCACGAATCTTTCTATCCATAAGTATCTCGCCGGGCCGCTTGGCGGAAAACAGCAGCTGGGAGCACAGATAGGACAGAATGAGATCGATGCGTTGATTTTCCTTCGTGATCCATCGAATCCAAAGCCGCATGAACCGGATGTAAACGATGTTATCCGTTTGTGTGACATGCACAATATTCCGATGGCTACGAACCTTGCAACAGCGGAGATCCTGATTTTAGCAATTGACAGAGGAGATTTAGACTGGCGTGAGATGTACAAGTAAAGGTAGACTATGTTTGATCGGATGTATGGCTTTCGCATTTCTGTACTTGAGTGGTTGTTCGGGGGAACCAAAAGCGCTCGTAACAGAATTTGAGAAAGCTCATTATAATGCAGAATTATATGAGAGCACCCTTTATGCAGAAGAGTTGTGCGTAGCTGAAACGGATGTGGCGCTTGAAGGATATGAAGGGGATACAGCGTTACACGCTTCATCCTTGTTTGACCTGGAGAATAAAAATGTTCTCTATTCCTGGCAGTCCCATGAAAGACTGTATCCGGCAAGTACGACAAAAATCATGACAGCCCTTCTTGCACTGGAAAATGGAAATCTGGAAGATACGGTTACGATCAGTAAAACAGCCGCTGCTGCAAGTTTTCCTTCCGATGCACAGGTGTGTGGTCTGAGAGAAGGAGAAGTCTGGACATTAGAAGATCTTCTTAATGCACTACTTCTGTATTCAGGGAATGATGCCGCTTCTGCCATCGCCGAACATATAGCAGGAACTGAAGAATCATTTGTAAATATGATGAATAGCCGTGCCAGAGAATTAATGGCGAATAATACGCATTTTACCAATCCGCATGGCCTGCATGATGATGAACATTATACTACTGCTTACGATTTATATTTGATTTTTAATGAATGTATTAAAAATGAACATTTTGTAGAGATTATCAGCAGCGATTCTTATACTGCAGTCTATACCGCGGCAGACGGTTCTCAGCAGGAGATGACGTTTACGCCTACCAATCTGTATGCAAAAGGGGTTGTTGAAGAACCGGATAATGTTACGATCGTTGGCGGTAAGACAGGGACAACAGATGAAGCCGGATGTTGTCTAATCCTCCTTGTAAGGGATTCACAGAATCGTCCTTATATATCCATCGTGATGGGAGCACCTGATAAATCAACACTTTATGAGGATATGACATCTTTAATTGAGAAAATCACATAAAAAGAGGGGCATCCATTTGGTGGGATACCCCTTTTTACTATGATTCAGATATGCTGTTTATACGACCGAACAGGCTGATTAAATAAAGACCGCACAGTCCGACCAGCGTATAAATAATTCGTGACAGCCATGACAGGTTGCCGAAGATGTAGGCTACCAGGTCAAAGCGAAATATACCGACGAGAAGCCAGTTAAGTGCACCAATAATTACGATTGTTAAAGCTGTGTTATCAAGCCATTTCATGACAGTTTCCTCCTTATATGGTTTCTGTCTACTAGTATGTACAGTAAATAATACAGTTATACCACTCTGATGCAAATAGTTTCTATAAACAGTAACTACAGGAAAGAATAATGGAAAAGGAAAGAAAGTTTGAAAATAAAGGATTGTATTATCCTTATTCTGATTATTTAAAAGAAAAATATCATGAAAAAGTCTATAAACTGCCCGTAAATCTGCCGGTCTCCTGTCCGAACCGTGTGGATGGGCCGGGATGTGCGTTTTGTGCAGGAGCCGGTACGGGATTTGAAGCAATGGACGCACAGATCTGCGTCTCTGAGCAGATTCTCCGTACCAAGGAACGAATTGAAGAAAAATATCATGCGCATAAATTTATAGCTTATTTTCAGAATTATACGAATACATTTCAGCCGTTGGAGCATTTCACTAAGTATCTTAGGGAGGCTGCGGCGGTGCCGGATATCGTGGAAATATCTGTTTCTACCAGACCGGATTGTTTGAACAGAGAATATTTGGATGTAATGGATGCCATTCAACGTGAGACCGGGATTCAGATGAACATTGAGCTGGGGCTGCAGACCGTTAATTACCATACACTGGATCGAATAGGAAGAGGACATGGGCTGGCGGAATTCCTTGATGCCGTTTTGATGATTAAGGAATACAAAGGGTTTACTATTTGTGCCCATGTGATTCTGAATCTTCCCGGAGATGACAGGAACGATGCCTGCGAAACGGCACGTGTTCTCACTGCGCTTGGGATAGATATCGTGAAACTGCATTCTTTATATATTGCAAAAAATACCTTATTGTGTGATTGGTATGAAAATGGTAGAATATGTTTGTGTTCCAAAGAAGAATACCTGGAAAGGGTTGCTTCTTTTCTAGAACTGATTCCTGAAAATATGGCTGTGGAACGGCTCTTTTCAAGGATTCCGGAGAAGGATTCTGTTTTTTGCAATTGGGGAAACAGCTGGTGGAAACTCAGGGACGAATTATTTGCAAAAATGAAACAAGAGGGACGATATCAGGGAAGACTATGTAATTACCTTAACGGAGCTGCCCTGAAAAAATTAGATCAATAATTTGACATTATGGTATTGAGGAGGCTGAAGTATTGGCTGGAAGGAATAAAGATGTTATCAGTTTGAAACGCTATAAAAGAAAAGGAACCTGGAATATTGGAACGATACTTTTTGGTGTCATTTTTATTTACCTTGTTGTCACGGTTCTTACCTATCTTACCAAAGACAGAATTGCTGTTTATGAGGTGCGTGAAGGCAGTATTTTAAAAAATACTTCTTTTACATGCATTGCACTGCGTGATGAAAATCTGGTATATGCCGATCAGGAAGGATATGTGAATTATTTTGTCGAAGCCGGACAGAAAGTAGCAGTCGGAAACAATGTCTATACGCTGAGCACGAATAAAATTGCAGATACTTCTTCGACGGAATCGAATGATGAAGTGGATTTGTCTACGGATGAGTGGAACAGTATACTGATGAAAGTTCAGTCGTTTCATGAAAATTTTCGATTGCAGAATTTTAAAGATGTAAGAGTCCTTAAGGAAGAAACCACAGCTTTGCTTCAAAGTAATACAAACCAGAACAGGGTAACCCAGCTCAATACACTACTGGGAGAGGGAAGCATTGATGGACTTCAGGTATTCCAAACTCAGGATGACGGTATTATCGAGTATTCTTATGACGGTTATGAAGGATTGTCCATGGAGGATCTCACGGAAGATGAGTTTTCTAAAGAAGGATATGCACAGACTGAGATTCTGAATAACACGAAAATCAGTGCCGGTTCGCCTGTTTATCGTTTGGTTACCGGTGAGGCGTGGAGTATTGTATTTAAGCTCAATAAAGAGACAGAAGAGATGCTGTATAAAAAGATGGGCGATAAGGATAAGCTGTCTGTAAAAATCCGTTTTGATAAAGATAATAAGACGATGTGGGGAAGTCTGCGTATTTTTAATAGAGGAGAAGATGAGACTTACGGTTATATCCAGTTTACTGATTCCATGATTCGATATGCACAGGACAGATATCTCGATATTGAACTGATTCTTGAGGATGAATCAGGCCTTAAGATTCCGAAATCCGCTGTGACGGAAAAGGAATTCTATCTGGTTCCTGAGGATTATTTGACTACAGGCGGGGCTTCTAACAATAAAGGAGTTCTTCGGCAGACAAAAAATAAAAAAGGAGATTCTATTGTAGAATTCCTTGATGTAAACGTGTGTTATCGTGATGTGGAAAATAGTATGGTTTATCTTGATCCGGGAGATTTCCAAGCCGGAGATGTTCTGGTACGTCCGGAGTCAACCGAGACTTTTACATTAAGTAAAACGGGAACGCTAAAAGGGGTTTACAATGTTAATAAGGGATACGCCGTATTTAAACAGGTTGAGATCCTCTGTGAAAGCGAAGAGTATTATATTATAGAAGAAGGAAACAGCTATGGGCTGTCCAATTATGATCACATTGCTCTGGATGGAGCTTCCGTCCGGGAAAATGATATAGTAAGTCAGTAAGGAGTGACAAAACATGGTAGCAGAGAACTTAATGGATGTAGAACGACGCGTTTGTGAAGCCTGCAGACGTGCCGGGAGAAGCCGTGACGAGGTGACTTTGATCGCAGTGAGTAAGACAAAACCGGTGGAAATGCTGGAAGAGGTGTATGGTGCAGGTACCAGATATTTCGGTGAAAATAAAGTTCAGGAGCTGGTGGATAAATATGAAGTGATGCCGAAGGATATCCATTGGCAGATGATCGGTCATCTTCAGCGCAATAAGGTGAAGTATATTATTGATAAGGCGGAGCTGATTCATTCCGTTGATTCCATTCGTCTTGCGGAAACTATTGACAGAGAAGCCGAGAATAAAGGTATCGTTGCAAATGTGCTTCTCGAGGTAAATATGGCAAGAGAAGAAACAAAATTCGGATTGATGCCGGAAGAGGTTCCTGACTTTGTTAGGCAAATTGCCGGATTTCAGCACATAAAAGTACAAGGTTTAATGACAATTGCTCCTTTTGTAAGTGATCCAGAGGAAAATCGCAAATATTTTGCAAACTTACGAAAATTATCTGTTGACATTGGAAAGGAAAAAGTTGATAATGTGAATATGAGCATTCTTTCCATGGGTATGACAAATGATTTTGAAATTGCAATCGAAGAGGGAGCAACTATGATACGAGTTGGTACTGCAATTTTTGGTGAAAGAAATTATGTTCAATAAGAAACTGATACAACAGATAGGAGTGTAAAAATGGGAGTTTTAGATAAGTTCTTGGAAGTAATGAAATTAGACGGTGATGACGATTACGATGAGGATGACTTCTTCGATGAAGATGACTTTGAAGACGAGTACGAAGAAGAAAAACCGAAGCGTGGAATTTTTAAGAAAGAAAAAGCCAATACTTCTTATGAAGAGGAAGAAGAATTTGAACCTAGAAGATCTTCTCGTCCGACCAATAATAAAGTAACTCCAATGCGTCAGCCATCAAGAAAAAGTGCACCTGCTATGGAAGTATGCGTAATCAAACCGAACAACATGGAAGACACCAGAGAGATTACGGAGACGCTTCTTGGTGGACGTACAGTTATTTTGAATCTTGAAGGCATGGATCTCGAGGTCGCTCAGAGAATCATAGATTTCACATCAGGATCAACTTTTGCAATCGATGGAAATCTGCAGAAGATCTCAAACTTCATATTCCTTGTCACACCGGCGAATGTAGATATTTCCGGAGATCTTCAGGATATTCTGAACACCTCATCTTTTGATGTTCCGATTCAGAATCGCTATTAATACATAGGAATTATGGAAATGGACAAGGAAGAAGAATTACTTCGCAAACGTTTTTTGGAACTTTCCAATCAGGCATTTCAAAGGGGAATCGTAATGTATACCGATTTCCTGAATTTGAATGAATTAAATATTTTGCATACAACGCCAAAGAATTTGTTGGCTGTTCCCTTCAGAACCTTTGGCGGTTATGCATTTGCTGAGCGTCAGATGGCTGCATTTCTACCTGATGCTTTTTATTTGTATACTGATGAAGACGAAATATTGGAAAAATATCCCATGAGCGTAATACAGATCTCTCCATTAAACGGGAAATTTGCCGAAGATCTGGGGCATCGCGATTATCTTGGAGCATTGTTGAATCTGGGTATTGAACGTTCTAAGCTGGGAGATATTCTGATTCAAGAGAAAATGGCGTATCTTTTTGCTTGTGACGGTATGGTAGATTTTATTTGTAATGAACTGACTCGTGTCAGGCATACAACGGTCCAGGCTGTCCGGATCGAGAGAGAGGAATTTGATTATGAACCAAGGTACGAGGAAATCAGAGGTACGGTTGCATCCGTGCGTCTGGATTCACTGTTGAGCCTGGCGTGGAATTCTTCCAGAAGTAAAATGGCCCCTCTGATAGAAGAGGCTCGTGTATATGTCAACGGGAAGCTGATAACAAGCAATGGATATCATGTCAGAGAAAACGACATCATTTCCGTAAGAGGGATGGGAAGATTCCGGTATATGGGGATGATTTCAGAGACGAAAAAGGGCAGATGCTATGTCCTGGTATATAAATATATATAGCTATATTTTGTAAATGGAAAAGGAGCATCATCATGAATCAGAAACTCAAAAAATATATCAGTGCTGCGGTCGGTGTTCTGGCACTTCTGCTTTTGGATCAATATACGAAGATTCTGGCACTTCGATTTTTGAAAGATCAGCCGGCAGTTGTTATCTTGAAAGGTGTTTTTGAACTGCAGTATCTGGAAAACAGAGGTGCGGCGTTTGGAATGATGCAGAACCAGAGATTTTTTTTCCTGATTATTACGGTCGTTGTGCTTGGAATCATGGTGTATCTGTACGGCCTTACACCTGTCACACGTCGGTATCTTCCGCTCAGGCTCTGTATGGTTTTCCTTGCAGCCGGTGCGGCGGGGAATTTTATCGACCGGTTACTGCGCGGATATGTTGTGGATTTCTTTTATTTTTCACTGATCGATTTTCCGATTTTTAATGTTGCCGACATTTATGTAACCGTCACATTTTTTGTACTGGTATTGTTGATCTTTTTCTATTATAAGGAAGAAGATTTGATGATTTATTCAAGGCAATATCGGAAAGAACATCAGATATAGAAAAGAATCTCAGTCAGAGAAAGCAGGATTTTTAAATGCGGTTAGAAGAATTTCAAATTGAAACAGAAAACGGGGAAAGAATCGATAAATATCTCTCAAATGAGATGAGCGGCTTTTCCCGTTCTTATATTCAGAAACTAATGAAAGATGGACATGTATACGTAAATGGAAAAGCAGTGAAAGCAAATTATAAGCTGGCTTATGACGATATGATCACTGTGGAAATCCCGGATCTAGTTGAGCCCGATATTGTTCCTGAGAATATTCCTCTTGATATTCTCTACGAGGACGATGACATATTGATCGTAAATAAGCCTAAAGGGATGGTAGTCCATCCGGCTGCAGGACATTATAGCGGAACACTGGTTAATGCGTTGATGTATCACTGCGGCGAGAGCCTTTCAGGGATCAACGGAGTTATGCGTCCCGGAATCGTACACCGGATCGATATGGACACAACCGGATCCCTTCTTGTCTGTAAAAATGATCAGGCTCATCAGAAACTTGCAGAGCAATTAAAAGTGCATTCGATCAAGCGGGTCTATCATGCTATTGTCTGCGGGAATCTGAAGGAAGACAGCGGTACGATTGACGCGCCTATCGGGAGACATCCGGTCGATCGGAAAAAGATGAGTATTAATTACCAGAACGGACGAGAGGCTGTCACGCATTATCAGGTTCTCGAGCGCTTTGGAGACTATACCTATATTTCCTGCCGACTTGAGACTGGCAGAACACATCAGATCCGTGTTCATATGGCCAGTATCCGGCATCCATTGCTCGGAGATACCGTATACGGTCCACAGAAGTGTCCCTTTAAGCTGCAGGGACAGACGCTGCATGCAAAGATTCTGGGCATTACACATCCTACAACCGGTGAATATATGGAATTTGACGCGCCGCTTCCGGAATATTTTGAAGATTTACTCGGACGAATGCGTCAAAATAGATAAAATGTCTATACAATATTCGCACTTTGTTATATAATATGCATAAGAAAAGGAGTGTGACTGATATGAAAAACCTGAATACAATTATTACAATCGGAAGACAGTTTGGAAGTGGCGGTAAAGAGATTGGTACACGTCTGGCAGAAGATCTTGGAGTAAAGCTTTATGATAAAGAGATGCTGGATATTGCTGCAAAGGAAAGCGGAATCTGTCAGGAACTCTTTGAGACTCATGATGAAAAACCGACGAACAGTTTTTTGTATTCGCTGGTAATGGATACTTATTCTGGAGGCTATGCAACAGGAGCTTTTGCAGATATGCCGCTGAATCATAAAGTGTTCTTAGCACAATTTGAAGCAATCAAGAAGATTGCAGATGAAGGGCCATGTGTCCTTGTTGGAAGATGTGCAGATTATGCTTTGGAATCTTATGATAATGTCATGAGTGTTTTCATTCATGCGGACTTAACAAGCAGAGTCCGGAGAATTGCCAAAATGTATGACATCACGGATGCAAAAGCCAAGGATATAATCCTGAAAGCAGATAAAAAGCGTGCAAGTTACTATAATTATTTTACGAATAAAAAATGGGGAGATGCAGAAAGCTATGACATCAGTATCTGCAGCTCTGAATTAGGAATTGAAGGAACTGTGAAAGCACTTGAAGCATTGATCGAGCTTCGAGAATCCGTAACAGATCCAAGAATCTGATTGAGATCAAATATACATATAGGAGTGAGAATGGAAACAGAGAATTTGTTTAAAAATCTTTTACAAGAAAAATATCCGACCAGGCAGGCGGTCTGTCGTGAAATTATTAACCTGAATGCAATCATTAATCTGCCAAAGGGTACGGAGCATTTCATGAGTGATCTGCACGGCGAATACGAAGCGTTTCTCCATATTTTAAATAATTGTTCCGGGGTCATACGCGAAAAGGTTGATGCACTCTGGGCAGATTCGCTCAGCTTGAAAGAGCGCGATGAGATCTGCACATTAATCTATTATCCCCGTGAGAAGATGAACCGTATGAAGCGGGAGGGAAGAATTACGGAAGACTGGTACCGCCTGATGCTGAACTACCTGATTGAGCTGGCAAAAGTGGTTTCTTCCAAATATACGCGCTCGAAAGTACGTAAAGCACTTCCGGAGGAATTTGGATATATTATTGATGAACTTCTGCATTTTATGCCGGATGAAGACAACAACCAGATCCTGTATCACAAAAAAATACTGGATACCATTATCGGAATTGAGAGCTCGGAAGAATTTATTATTGCTCTTGCAGAACTGATCAAACGTCTTGCGGTAGATCATCTGCACATCGTAGGTGACATCTTTGACAGAGGAGAGAATGCAGATAAGATTCTGGATCTGCTCATGAAGTATCATTCGCTTGATCTGGAATGGGGCAATCATGATATTCTTTGGATGGGTGCAGCCTGTGGAAGCGATGCCTGCATTGCATCTGTTGTACGGAATAATATCAAATACAGTTGTATTGAAACGTTGGAGAACGGATATGGGATTAGTCTGAGATCGCTGACTTTATTCGCGGAGAAGACTTATCCTGATCTGCCGCCGATGGAAGCTGCACTGAAGGCGATTTCGGTGATTCTGTTTAAGCTGGAGGGCCAGATCATCATGCGCCGTCCGGAATATGAGATGGAGGGACGCCTGCTTCTTGATAAAATAAATTATGAGAATGGGACGATTGAAAGTGAGGGAACGGTCTATCAAATGAAGGATACCTTCTTTCCGACTGTCGACCCGACAAACGCATATGTGCTTTCAGAGGCAGAACAGGAAGTCATGGATAATCTAAGGTTTGCTTTCGTAAACAGCCACCGCCTGCATGAGCATGTGAAATTTTTATATGACAAAGGATGCATGTACAAATGTTACAACGGAAACCTGCTCTACCACGGATGCATTCCTCTGGATGAAGAGGGAAACTTTGATGGAGTCAAATTCGGAGGCTGCATTTATACCGGCAAATCCTATCTGGATTACGCAGAAAAGATTGCCAGAAAGGCCTGGTCAGCACAGGCATCCCAGTGGGACCTTGATTTCATGTGGTACCTGTGGTGCGGAAGAAAATCTCCTCTATCAGGCAGAAATGTAAAAACCTTTGAGCGTACGTTTATTGCCGATAAGGAAGCATGGCATGAGGAGACGAATCCATACTATAAGCATTATTATAGCGAAAAGACCTGCAATATGATCCTGCGTGAATTTCACTTGTATTCCGACATTTCGCATATCATTAACGGACATACACCGGTTAAGACAGAAAAAGGAGAGAAGCCTGTACGCGCGAACGGCAAGCTGATCGTGATTGACGGAGGATTCAGCAAAGCTTATCATAAAACGACCGGTATTGCAGGATATACTTTGATCTATAATTCTCATGGAATGCGAATCAAGGCACATCAACCGTTTGAAAGTGTGGAGAAGGTTCTGGAGGAGAACAAAGATATCGAGTCTACATCCAAGATGTTTGAGACTGAACCGCACCGGCTCCTCGTGGGAGACACGGATGACGGAAAGAAGATCAAGGAAGATATTCAGGTTTTGACACATCTTCTGGAATCGTACAAAAAAGGGAAAAAAGAATTATTCTAAAAATCTACAAAGAGGAACATTTCACACACTGTGAGAGGTTCCTCTTTAAAGATTAACGGGTATGCGGCGTTCGCGGCGGCCATCCTTCAATATTTCCGTTTAGAATCGCCGTAAACATGCGATTCTTCGCACCCGGATGAGCCTGATTCAGTTCTCGAACCAGATCTTTTGCATATTGACGCTTGGTAAATCCGTCGACCGGGCATCGGCTTTTTACAACAGGCAGATTGTATTTATGCTGAAAACCGATCACATCCATCTCATCCACAAACATCATCGGGCGGATGACGCTTAAATCCATTCGGTCCAGATAAGTCTTCGGAGAGAAGGAATGGAACCTTCCTTCAAAAATGAGGGAGAGCAGCATCGTCTCAATGATATCATCCTTGTGATGCGCGTAGGCAACTTTATTGCATCCCATCTTTTTTACCGCTTCGTTTAAAGCACCCTTCCGCATTTTTGCACAGAGCGAACAGGGGTTGGACTCCTTACGCTCATCGAACAAAATGCGGGCAATGTCTGTCTTCACGATCTGATATGGAACATCAAGTTCCTTGCACAGTTCCGTTACCTGCGAGAAATCGCATTTCTCATATCCGAGATCCACAGTAATTGCGCTCAGTTCAAAATGCTTCGGATAGAATCTTCTAAGTCCCTGCATTGCGTAAAGGAGTGTGAGACTGTCCTTCCCGCCAGAGATCCCTACTGCAATGTGGTCGCCTTCCTGGATCATATCATATTCGTCAACAGCTTTCCTTGTATAACTCAGTAATTGTTGTAATTTCATTGTCAATCACCACCTTATTTTCATAAACATATCGCCCTAATGTTACCGCATTTATAAAAGAATTACAAGTATAAATGCGTGCTAAATTCTTTGGGAAATTCTTTTGAAAGAAGGATTGCCTGAACAAGTCGGGCGTGTTAAGATAGCTATAGACTGAAGTTCTAAAAGTCAGCCAAGTACAAATAATGAGAGGATAGCAAGATGAAATTCGTAATTCAAAGAGTGACGGAAGCGAATGTAAAAGTGGATGGTGAGATCATCGGCGAGATCGGCAAAGGCTTCATGGTTCTGATCGGAGTCGGTGAAGATGATACCAGAGAAATCGCGGATAAGATGGTTAAGAAGATGACCGGACTTCGTATTTTCGAGGACGAGAACGGGAAGACGAATCTGTCTCTGGCAGATGTGGGCGGACAGATGCTTCTTATTTCGCAGTTTACATTGTACGCAAACTGCCGGAAGGGAAATCGTCCAAGCTTTATCGAGGCGGGCGCTCCGGATAAAGCGAATGAGATGTATGAATATATCATAGAAGAATGTAAAAAAGTAGTTCCCGTCGTTGAAAGAGGACAGTTTGGAGCGGATATGAAAGTAAGCCTCGTAAATGATGGACCGTTTACAATAATTCTGGATTCAGCCCAGCTTGCGTAAAATAAGAAATGTGGTAAAATAAGAAAGAATGAAAGAGAGGGATATTGCAATGAGTTATGAAACATTGAATGCGAAAGTACTGGAATTAAAGGACGATATGATTGCGTCTATCCAGCAGAATATGAGAATTGAGAGTGTGAGAGGAGAATCAGCTCCCGGTGCTCCTTATGGAGAAGGACCGAAGGCTGCCCTTGATGATGTGCTGGCGCTCGGTGAAAAATTGGGATTTCGCACAGGACAGGCTGATAACAGAGTCGGATGGATTGAGTATGGGGAAGGCGAAGAGATGGTTGGTATCCTCGGACATGTGGATGTCGTACCTGCCGGAGACGGATGGACTCATCCGGCATTTGGTGCAGAGATCCATGACGGCGTTCTCTGGGGCAGAGGATGTCTGGATGATAAAGGACCGGTCATCATGGCTGTCTATGCGCTGAAAGCAATTCGTGATTTGAATCTTCCAATTGACCGCAGAATCCGTGTGTTATTTGGCTCTGACGAAGAATGTGGTTCTTCCTGCGTGAAATACTATGTAGAAAATGGTTATGAAATGCCAACGATCGGTTTCACGCCGGATGCGCAGTTCCCAGCAATTTTCTGTGAAAAAGGCACGTCCAATTTCCTTGCAGGAACGAAGATTTACAACAAAGGCGAGATTGATGTTGAATATTTTGGCGGCGGAGTTGCCGCAAACGTTGTTCCGCCGGTATGCAAGCTGATTGTAAATGGTCCGCTGAAAGTTACGCCTGAGGAAGGAATTACTGTCACAGAAGAAAACGGAAAGACGATCGTGGAAGCTACCGGTTTCAGTGCACATGGAAGTACACCTGAACTTGGTGTTAATGCTGTAGTAAAATTATTAAATGCAGTCAAAGAAAATGACTTTGGAGGTGATTTCCAGCAGCTTGTTAATTTTATTTTAGAAGAAATCGGAAATGAAACAAATGGAAAATCACTCGATATTCTGTATCAGGATGAGGAAACCGGTGAAACGACAGTCAATCTTGGTGTTGTAAAATATGATGGGGAAGAAATGTCCTTTACTTTGGATATCCGTTATCCGAAAAACGGAGATGCCGAAGTGATCGACGATAAAGTAATCAATCGGATCAACAGTTACAACTTTGATGTTCTGAAAAAAACAAACAATAAATTATTATATGTTCCGAAGGACTCAGAGCTTGTTTCAAAACTGGTGAAAGTTTACGAGGCACAAACAGGAGATAAAAGAGAACCGATCGCCATCGGAGGCGGTACCTACGCGAAAGAATTTCCGAATATGGTTGCCTTTGGACCAGTATTCCCGGGAGAACCGGATGTGATCCATCAGCCGAACGAAAGAGTTGCCGTTGAGCAGCTGATCCGTGCAGCACAGGTTACAGCAGCTGCAATGTATGAACTGGCTAAGAAATAATCATTGATTTTGGGACTTTCGTGAAAAAAAACAGCATCATTCCTGGAAACAGGAGTGGTGCTGTTTTTTTTCACGTAATTTGGGAAGAATTTTTTGTGTAATACAACATTACGGCTCCCTGAGCTTCACGATGTCAGCAGCACTTCGGCGCCGGTCTTCGTCAATGGCCGCATAATGCTTTTTCGTCGTATTTACATCCTTATGGCCAAGTACATCAGCAACCAGATAAATATCGCCTGTTTCTTTGTATAAAGCGGTTCCATAGGTGCTTCTGAGCTTGTGAGGGGTAATCTTCTTATTCGGTGTTACCTGACGGGCATACTTTTTGACCATATTCTCCACAGACTGTACACCCATCCTTTTCCGCTGAGTGGAGAGGAAGAGGGCATTTTCGTGTCCTGGCAGAGGATTCACAGCTTTCCTGCTGGATTCCATATAAGTACGCAGGGCTTTTTCCACTTCCTCGCCAAAATAAATCACCATCTGGTTTCCGCCTTTTCTGGTTACTGTGATTCCATTATTCTTAAAATCCACATCGCCCAGATCAAGACCAACACATTCCGAAACACGTATTCCGGTACCTAACAATAAGGTAAGAATGGCAAGATCACGCTCCTTTGTCTTTTCATAATACACACGGGCCTGGCCGGTCAGCTTCACGCCGCAGGATTCCACATAATCCAGAAGGGAAGCAACTTCATCTGTATCCAGACGAATGATTGCCTTCTCATGGAGTTTAGGCATATCGACTAATAAAGTCGGATTATTACTGATCATTTGCCGTTTAAAATAATATCCGTAGAAGCTTCTGAGCGCCGACATTTTGCGTGAAAGGCCTTTCTCAGCGTTCGTGATGCGTCGCCCGTCTTTGGGACGATAAACCTTCAGATATTCCTGGTATTCCTCGATATCCATCGGTGTGAGTCGATCCAGATCACTAAGTGTAAAATCCTTCATACTATAATTCTTAAAAGCCGGATTCTCGTCCAGAAGAAACTGAAAGAAAACACGGATATCATAAGCATAGGAAATCCTTGTTTTAGGTGATGTTGTTGGCTCTACAGCACGGAAATAATCCTTTGCAAATTCTGGCATTGTCTGCAATATTTCACGCAGACGCAAAGTATTATCTATATAGAGCTGATCCTGGTATGTTTTTGGCTCTGATGCCATAAATAGGTTCCTCCTTATCTTAATCTTTTGGAAAAATCGGTATTTGTCGTATAGATTGATCCCGCAAAACCACACCCTACTCGTGTGGTCTGTTATTAATATCATAATCAAAATTATCATATTCACTTGAATTTACAAGTGGTTGTTGACTTGATATGTTGTAACCGGGGTCAGGCATAATCGGTGGCTGATATTCAGGATAGATTTTTACTTTTTTAGTATAGATCACACGTGTATCACAGAGAATATCATGTAAAGCTCGTTTTTCCTGATCTAATCCGGCAAGTAGATAACCAATATATAGAATGATTCCGGAAAGATATCTGCCGATTGTTTCACGGTAAACCACATTGATCAGTGTAAGCTGTTCATTTGTATTATTATCATCAACATTATTTTCGTCTTTTAAAGAACGACAAGGAATTACTTTTAAATTGAAAGCTTTTTTTCCAAGAGTTGCTCCGGTATAATAGGTCAAAAGTACAAAGTATATGGCATGGCATCCATAAACTATGATGTCCTTTAATGTATACGAAAACAATATTTCCGTATCAAATATAGATGTGCCGGTAAGCAATGAAATCAAAGAAAATAATAATTTGATAATCAAAGTTCCGGCAAAAAGAATCAGGCTGTCCAGCGTAAATGCTGCAAAGCGTACCCAGAAACCAGCGTAGACATATTCCTGATCTGTTCCAGAGAAATCGGTATTTTTATTCTGCATAATACATCAATACCCCACTTTCTTTCTCCGCTGCTATCTCATTGAGTGTCTGTGCTTCTGATTTCGGTATTAGAGATTCGATTCTTGCAAAAAGTCCTGCTAACATATCAGATTCTTCTGGAAGCTCGTAAATCATCTCACAATCCATTTCTTCCATCATCCGGTCTAGTGTATTGTCATAGGTATCTATTGCGTCAATCAGGCCGTTATCGAGAGCTTGAGCAGCTGAATAGATTCTTCCGTCAGCAAGAGTGAGAACATCCTCACGGGCCATGTTACGTCCCTCAGCAACTTTATCGACAAAACTGTTATAGGATTCGTCAACGATGGACTGATACATCTGAATCTGCTCATCGGTCATCTTTGTGCTGTCTTTCATTGGACCACTCGTGATACTGATATAACGGATCCCGAGTTTCTCATAAAGTCCGGTCATGTCATATGTTGATATGATTACTCCGATAGAGCCTGTCATCGTCTCCTGGTTGGCTGCAATATAATCAGCGGCCACTGATGCCATATAACCGCCAGAAGCCGCCATATGAGCCATATAAGCCCATATAGGACGTCCTGTTGTATCGGAATACTCCTTTAATTTGTCGTGTAGTTCGGAGGACTCATATGCAGTTCCTCCCGGGGAATCTACGTAAAGCATGATGCCGGCATTATCCGGATCATACATCAGTTCATCAATGTAATCCAGTGTGGTAAGATGCTGGTAGGATTGAGACGCTTCAAATGCACTTGTCTCTGTCTGTTCTTCAATTGTCCCCTCAACACGAACAACAGCAATAAATGATTCGGCAGGGAAATCATACACCATGTCTTCTGTGTTAAAAATCATATCTGTTATAGAATTGTCGAATAACTGACCTGCCGCCGCATGAGTAAGAACGCTTGCAGCACCTGTCACGATGAACAAAGCGGCTGCCACTGCCAGTGCTATGATTTGTTTTTTCTTCATGATGAATTTCTCCTTTGTTTCGATAAATCTGAATCAATGCATGATATAAAATAATACATGTATTTTTCTATATTAAACCAACGAAATTGGTATACATAACAGTATAGGATTGATTATGGCAGCTTGTCAATCTTTTGTCTATAAATTAAAGCGGATTTGCTTCATAGTATACGATTGTAAGATAATCTCCTTCCCGCAGATAATCCATGGAAGCAGAATCAATTCCATTGATCTGTGCCAATTCATTCATATAATCATAGATGGAATCCTCTTCCCTTGTGCAGTAGGTCTGAGCGATGGTCCAGAGGGTATCTCCTTTTTCAATCCGGACACTTTTGAAATACTTCAGATCCGAACCCGTCTCCGCCTGCACATCATGCGCACTGGAAAAGAAGCTTCCGAACGAAAAACTGCATGCCAGTATCAGCAAAACGGCAATGACTCCAACCATGAACCGTCCGGCACTGTTCCTTGATCTTCTGCCTCTTGAGACTGCAACTTTCTTATGGCTGTTGGTGACTTTTTTTCTTTCTGCTCCGCTATTCTGCTTTTCCTGATATCTGCTCATCTGAAATTCCCCCTGATCTAATCTTATACTCCATTATTTGTCTATTGATACGAAAATACGTTCCGAACAGAAGTTCTGTAAATAATATATCGCATGAACAAATGTTTGTCAATAATTAATCGAACATATTTTCTCAAAACATTTGTTTGCTTTTTGGCGGAGAATATGTTATTATTTATTTATCATGTAAGAAGACAAAGCCTCCGGCGGATTGCTGAGGCGTACTTGAACTTACAAATGAGTGACGGATTTAAGGAGGTTTACATATGGGTAATGGTAGAATAACGAAGAAACAGGAGGAGATTTTGGAATATATCAAATCGCAGATACTTGTACGCGGTTTTCCGCCTTCAGTCCGTGAAATTTGTGATGCAGTGGGACTAAAGTCCACTTCTTCCGTTCATTCTCATCTCGAAACCCTTGAGAAGAACGGTTATATTCGGCGAGATCCTACAAAACCGAGAGCAATTGAGATACTGGATGAGAATTTCAATCTTACCAGACGTGAGATGGTACAGGTGCCGATTCTGGGACGTGTGGCTGCAGGGGAGCCGCTTTTTGCACAGGAGAATATTGAGGACTACTTCCCGCTTCCGGTCGAACGTATGCCGAATAATGAGGTGTTCATGCTGGAGGTTCGCGGGGAAAGTATGATCAATGCAGGAATCCTGAGCGGTGATTATGTTGTTGTCGAGAAAAAGAACACTGCTTCTAACGGAGATATGGTTGTAGCCTTAGTAGATGACGGTGCTACGGTCAAGACATTTTACAGAGAAGAAGGTGTGATTCGTCTCCAGCCGGAGAATGATAATATGGAGCCATTTATCTTAAAGGATGTTGAGATCCTTGGAAAAGTAATTGCCGTTATGCGGTTTATGAAATAATAAGAAATGTTTGAAAAAGAGCTGGATCCGGGCTTTATTCCGCCGGGAGCCAGCTCTTTTCTATATATATGATATATGTTTATTGTCTATAGATCATCTACACTGATCTGCTTTCCGTCACGCCAGATTCGTTCCAGATCATAGAACAGACGGTTTTCTTTATCAAAGACATGGACGATAATATCGCCGAAGTCAAGAAGAACCCATCCTCCGCTCCCATATCCTTCTCTCTGCCTGATCTGATACCCTGCTTTATACATCTGTTCTTCTACGTTATCAACGATTGCACGGACCTGGCTTTCATTGGAACCATTTGAAATAATGAAGTAATCAGCGAGCACGGATATCTGTGAGATGTCGATTACACGGATATCCTCTCCTTTTTTATCTGAAATCGCATTACAGGCAATTTTCGCCATATTTCTGGATATATCTTTCTGTTGCATCAGTTTTCCATCCTTTCCGGCGAATCATCAGAAGATTCACCTTTATTTAAATCTCTGTAATATAAAAAAGTCTTTTCAGTCATAGGGTCTACGGTTACACCTTTATTCTCCAGATATGAGAGAGAATCTTCCAATATTCTGTAAAGGCATGCGTCTATATCACAAAAAGCCAGTTTTCTTACTGCCGGCAGATTCGGTGCTTCTGTACGTCCGGGCTCAATGAAATCTGCAATGTATATGATTTTATCCAACAGGCTCATAGCGGGACGACCTGTTGTGTGCGAAGCAATTGCGCGCAGAATTTCCTCATCTTCAATCTGAAATTTTTTCCATGCGACATATGCACCGAGTTTTGCATGAAGAAGTCCGGGATTCGCAAGTTCGGCAGCGGAAATCTGCAAGTGATATTTTTTGCACATTTCAATCTTTTTTTCATTTGGAATGCATTTGGCACAGTCATGTAATAAACCTGCCGTGAGTGCCTGGTCTAAATCACATCCATAACGCATTGCAAGACATCCAGCTGTATGCATCACGCCGATCGTGTGTTCATAACGCTCTTTATCCAAATCTCCTTTAAGTTTTTTACGCATTTTCATTAATGTTTCTGTCATATTCATCACCCTGGTATAAATGTTGATCCTCTATATAATTCAGTACTGCTTTCGGAACAGGAATATTTTTCATATTACCATTTCTTATTGCTTCTCTGATTTCATGGGAGGAAACATGCAGTAATGGAGTTCGGAGAAGACGAATATCGGCTCCGTATTTTCGATTCAGATATTCAATCTTTCCATTCAATTTCCGGCTGTTGTCCGCACCATCACGGTAAGCAGCAAGTATGGTTGCAAGCTTCAGAAACTGATCTGGATTCCTCCATTTTTCAATGTCGAACAGAGAATCCGCGCCTAAAATAAAATAGAATTCATGTTGTGGGTAAACACTACGGAAATGCTCCATTGTCTGATAGGAATAGGAAGGTTCCGTCCGGTCAGTTTCATAGGTGCTGATGCGGAAATACGGCACATTTGCAATTGCAAGTTCTGTCATTTTTACACGATCATCTGTGCTTTTTAAAATTGCCGGATTATTTTTGTGAGGCGGGTTCCCGTTCGGAAGAAACCATACTTCATCCAGCTCATAATCACGATATGCGTACTCTCCCAGCATTAGATGACCATTATGAATCGGATCAAAAGTCCCACCCATTATCCCTATCTTCATACTTTATTTCTCCATTGCATTCATCATTTTATAAACATACAATTAAGGAAGAACGATCTTCTTTTTTTCGTCCTTGCCTTCTTTATACAATACGATTTTTTTGCCAATTACCTGAACTACCTGAGAATGGGTACGTTCTGCAAGAATCTCGGCGAGCTGACGAACATCATCTGCACAGTTCTGCAGTACATGAATTTTGATCAGTTCACGAGCTTCCAGCGCTTCTGCCACAGATGCAGTCACTTCCGGCGTTACACTGGATTTCCCGATCTGAAGAATCGGATCCATTGTCATGGCAAGACTTTTTAAATATGCTCTTTGCTTAGATGTCATAGTAATCCCCTTTCTTAATAAAGTCAACGAAATTTAACGATAATATTCAAACTGAAGCCCGTACATTTTAACCGTGTCACCTTCCTGGATACCGGCTTCTTCCAGCTTTTCAAGGATGCCGGCTTCTTTCAGGAATTTCTGGAAGAATGCAAATCCCTTTTCAGAATCCAGATTTGTATAACCCAGCATCTTCTCTATTTTTGGACCTTCAACAACGTACATATCATCAATTATTTCGACAGTATATGGAAGATCGATATGAATCAGCTCTTCCTCCGGGAAGTATTCCTGTTCAAATACGATGGGTTTCTCGTCCATATTCTGGAGTTCGCTGCTCACATAATACAAAAGGTCGCTTAAGCCCTCGCCGGTTACACCGGAGATAGGGAATACTTTGATTCCCTGTGGCTCGAATTCGCTGCGAAGACGTTCTATAGGATCTTCATCTACCGAATAGATCAGATCGATCTTGTTCGCTGCAATTACCTGTGGGCGGGAGGCAATTTCTTCATTATATGCTTTCAATTCCGCATTGATCTTATAAATATCATCCACCGGGTCACGTCCTTCGGTTCCCGCGGCATCCACGACATGGATCATCAGCTTGGTACGCTCTACATGGCGGAGAAACTCATGTCCAAGTCCAACACCCTCGGATGCACCTTCGATCAGACCTGGAATATCGGCGATTACGAATCCCTTTGCGCCTTCCAGATCCACAACACCAAGATTCGGAGTCAGCGTTGTAAAATGATAATTGGCGATCTTAGGCTGTGCATTTGTCACGCGGGAAAGAAAGGTTGATTTTCCGACATTCGGAAATCCGACCAGTCCTACATCTGCGATGACTTTCAGTTCCAGATTCACCCAAAGCTCCTGTGCCGGTTTTCCCGGCTGCGCATATTTGGGAACCTGCATGGTGGCGGTGGCAAAATGCATATTTCCAAGACCGCCCTTGCCGCCCTTCAGTACGATCTGGCGTGTGTTATCGCCAGACATATCCGCAATGATCTTATTGGTCTCAGCTTCGCGAATGATCGTCCCTTCAGGTACTTTTAAAACGATGTCTTTCGCATCTTTTCCATGGCAGCGTCTCTTGCCGCCCGGTTCTCCGTCCTGAGCTGTAAATTTTCTTTTGTGACGGAAGTCTGCAAGGGTGTTTAATCCTTTGTCTACTTCAAAGATTACGTCCCCGCCGCGTCCGCCATCGCCGCCGTCGGGACCGCCGTTCGGAACATATAATTCCCGTCGAAAGCTGGCATGTCCGTCTCCGCCTTTTCCCGACCGGATATATATTTTAGCTCTGTCTGCAAACATAAATACTCCTTTCCAATTCAAAACAAGGCCTCAAACCCAAAAGTTTGAAGCCTCATGTAAAATCTGCTTATTCAGCTACCGGATAGATAGAAACCTGCTTCTTATCTCTTCCTTTTCTTTCGAAACGAACCACACCATCAACTAATGCAAATAATGTATCGTCTCCACCGCGTCCAACGTTCACACCCGGGTGAATCTTTGTCCCGCGCTGTCTGTAAAGAATATTTCCGGCTTTTACAAATTGTCCGTCTGCTCTTTTGGCACCAAGTCTCTTGGACTCAGAGTCACGTCCGTTCTTTGTAGAACCAACTCCCTTTTTATGAGCAAAAAACTGAAGGTTTAATTTCATCATGGTTTACACCTCCTCAAATATTAAATCAATATACGTGGTATAATCAGAGTCATCTTCCAGGCTTTGAAGACCAAGAATCATGGAATTCAGAAGTAATTCTGTCTCTTCCGTCGGACGGCTCAGCAGTCTGTATTCGATGATGCCCTTCGTATCATCCGAAACCTGGGATGTCTGGGCATCCGTAAACCTTTCGATGGAATTCATGGTATTGATTACGAGCATGGAAACGGCTGCACAGACGATATCCTGTCCGCTGTCTCCGGCCCCTGCATGGTCGAATGTCTTAAAACCAACGCATTCATTTCTCTTGTTTTTATAAATTGTTGTTTTGATCATGACAGATAAGAATTAAGCATTGATCTTTTCGATCTTAACTGCTGTGTACAACTGTCTGTGACCATTTTTCTTGTGGTAACCTGATTTTCTCTTATACTTGTAAACGATTACCTTTTTAGCCTTTCCATCGCCGATTACGGATGCTTCTACTGTTGCTCCTTCTACGACTGGTGTTCCGACTTTCATCTCATCACCGCTTACTGCAAGAACCTGGTCAAATGTATAAGTCTGTCCGGCTTCCACACCAAGCTTTTCTACTTTAATGATATCGCCTTCGGCTACTTTGTACTGTTTACCACCTGTTGCTATAATTGCGTACATATGGCACCTCCTATTATCATTACTCGCCAACTACGGTGCCTGAAAAATCAGGGCTTTAACCTCGTTGTGCGGCATACTGGTAAATTATATACCAGTATGCCGCACAAAGTCAAGTGTTTTTAGAAAAAATATTAAATTTACTGTTCTGCTTTTTCAGAAAGAGCAATCCTGCATGCCTTTAATTTATCATAACAGAAACCGATGATATCCTTCCGGGTTATGATACCGATGAAATTATCCTGATCATCAACAACAGGAACAAAGTTCTGTTCCATGGCACGCTCGATCAGATCTTCCATATCCGAGTCTGCCCGAACAGGACGGTAGTCAAGTCTGCGATGAATCTTTGTAATAGCGATGGTCTCCGCTTCCTTGATATTCATAAGTTTCAAGGACTTCGTTCCCCAGAGAAGATCTCCTTCTGTAATGGTGCCTATGTATTTTCCGTCCCGATTGATCATCGGTATGGACGAATATTTATGGTATTCCATGATCTCCATTACCTGTCTGAGTGTATGATAATCATAGACGAATGCAAGCTCTGCTTTTGGTTTCAAAAAAAATAATATATTCATTTGTAAATCCTTTCTTATCCAGAAATATTATCTGAGATAAGAATAGCATATTTTACAAGAAAATTATAGATTTAGATTTGAGTGTTAACAAAAATATCATAAATTGCCTGAATAGCTGCTTCAAAGTCATGCTCTCTCACGCCAATAATGATATTCAGCTCACTGGAACCCTGGTCGATCATTTTCACATTTACGTGTGCGTGAGCCAGTGCAGAGAAAATACGCCCGGCTGTTCCTCTGGTCTGTTTCATTCCTCTTCCAACAACTGCGATCAGCGCAAGATCGGATTCCAGTTCAACATCATCCGGCTCTACTGCACGGTGGATTCCGGAAATGACACGCTGCTCATGTTCTTCGAATTCATCCTGCTGAACAAAAATCGTCATGGTATCAATTCCGGAAGGCATGTGTTCAAATGAGATTCCCTCGTTTTCAAATACCTCCAGGACTTTTCTTCCGAATCCCACTTCCGAGTTCATCATTGCTTTTTCAATCGTTATGGAAGCAAAACCACGTTTTCCGGCTATACCGGTAATCGTGTATTTCGGTTTGCGGCAGGTGCCCTCTACAATCAGCGTCCCCTTTTCTTCCGGTGCATTGGTATTACGGATATTGATCGGAATACCCTCCTTTCGTACCGGGAAGATCGCATCCTCGTGAAGTACGGTCGCACCCATATAGGAAAGCTCTCGTAATTCTTTATAGGTGATTGTCTCAATCCCTTTTGGGTTCTTGATGATACGGGGATCTGCGATCAGGAATCCGGAAACGTCAGTCCAGTTCTCATACATATCCGCATGGATCGCTTTTGCAACAAGGGAGCCGGTTACATCTGAGCCTCCGCGGCTGAAGGTTTTTACATTACCGTTCGGATCTGCACCATAAAATCCCGGAATAACAGCTTTTTCAGTATGCGAAAGACGTTCGGACAAAAGGTCATTCGTTTGATCCACAAGAAGACTGCCGTTTTCGTCAAAGGCGATTACTTCCGCCGCATCGATAAATTCAAATCCAAGATAGTGTGCCATAATAATACCGTTCAGGTATTCACCGCGGGAAGCGGCGTACTCTCTTCCTGCTTTCTGACCGAAGTTCTGTCGGATAATTTCAAACTCTTTATCCAGAGAAAGGTCCAACCCGAGGCCATCGATGATTCCCTGATAACGCTGTTGAATTTCTTCCAGCTGTTTGGTAAAGTTTTTCTCACGCACCGCAGCACCGTAACATTTATAAAGCATATCAGTGACCTTCACATCTTCCGGGAAACGTTTACCCGGTGCAGAAGGGATCACGTATCGTCTGGATTCATCCTCACGAATAATCTGACCGACTTTCTTGAATTGTGCGGCATCAGCCAATGAGCTTCCACCGAATTTTACAACCTTTTTCATTGAAGGTTTCCTCCTTTTCCTCTTATGTATGAATGACATCTGCAAATTTTGCATTTGCCGCTTTTCTTAATCCTTCCGGCGCAAGGGTGAGCTGTGCACCGATCCGGCCTGCACTTACATAAATTTCCTCAAAAGCACATGCCGTTTCATCTATAACAACTGGAAACTGTTTCTTCATACCGATTGCGGTGCATCCGCCTCTGACATAGCCGGTCAGGGGTGTCAGCTCTTTTAAATGTAACATTTCCAGAGATTTTTCGCCAACGGTTTTGGCCGCTTTTTTAAAGTCAATTTCCTTCTCGATTGGAAGTACGAAGACATAATGCTGTCCGCTTTTGCCGGTCGTGACGATGGTTTTATATACCTGTTCATGGGGAAGATTCAGTTTGTCCGCCGTCTCGATCCCGTCTGTAAATTCATCACACTCATACGCCTGGAACTTATATGGAATCTTCATTCGGTCCAGAATACGCATCGCATTCGTTTTTATTTCTTTCTTAGCCATATAAACTCTCCTTCAGTGTTTTCCTGATTTTTTTTCGTGTAATCTCAACGAGCTGCAGTTTAGTCATTTCCACTACATGACCGGGATTCGGATCCATGGAAAGAAGCATCTGCAGTTCGTGTAATAATTCATTTTTTTCCGCTTCCGTGTCCATGTTGATGAAATCAATGAGAATGATACCGGACAGATTGCGAAGCCGGATCTGTCTTGCGGCTTCTTTTGCAGCCTCCCGGTTGATGTCTGCAAATAGTTTTTTCTTTTTCAGGCATTTCCCGGAATTCACATCGATCACAGTAAGTGCCTCCGTTGGCTGGATCACCAGATAGGCTCCGGAGGGCATCCATACTTTTTCCGAAAGTGCGTCATCAGTCGCTTTCTCGAGACTGTAACACTTGCATAGTGGATAGGACGCATCCGTATACGCGCGAAGAAGCTTCAGGTCTTCCGGCTGTTCCTGCGTAAGAAATGCTTCTGTCTTATTGTAAAGCAGTCCATTTTGGGTAACGGCATCGACAAGGATTTCCGTAAGCCCCTGTCGATAAAGATTCTTAAGCGATAAAAGCCAATCATCCGGCACATGGGAAACACAACTGAAACAGGTACGGTTTTTACCATATGTAAGAACGCGGTGAAACTCTTCTTCCAGCATCTGTATTTCCGAAAGAATCCTGTCATCCGGTGCCTCGCCGGCATTGGTTCGAAAAATCATTCCATAATCCTTGTCGGCAAATGATTGACCAAGTGCAAGCAGCCGTTCTCTCTGATCCCGGGAAAGCTTTGCGGAAACGCCGATCTGACGGTTCCCGGAACTGAGGATTACATATTTCCCGACAAAATTCAGATCGCCGCTCACCGTAGGCTGCTTTGTCTTGACTGCCTCTTTGCGCACCTGAACCAGAAGCTCATCTCCCACATTCAGGTTCTTTTTGCCATGTTTGTCCGTAAAATACGGCTCTGCTTTTTCTTCGAGTGAATAGTAGCACTCTACACCATTTTTTATTTCGATAAATGCACCGTTGATATTCGGAAGAATCTTCCGGACTTTTCCGATATAGATCTCACCGATTCTGCATGCTTTTGTATCACGTAAGGGACTGTAATGCAATTCTGCAATTTTCCCGTCCTCCTGAAGTGCGGTCAGGATGTGTCCCCGACATTCGGTTATCAATAATTTTCGTTCCATTGGTCAGATAATCTCCGTTCCAAGAGCAGAAAGCGGCACAAAGTCCGGATATTCTTCACTTCCGGTATTGGCCAGCGTTTCCAGCCGATGATGGGCAAATTCAATCCCATCCGTTTCTTCACCGAGCATATTCATATATTCAAGGAAGGCTTCCAGAACAGGTTCCGGTTTCAGATTCTGCACACTTCCGGCCGCAACCCGCATGTAGATTCCTTCACCCTGAGGATGAAGATCATAAATGATGGGACGTATGTTGACTTCCTTTTCGCTTTTCTTTGTTATTTTAAGGATAAAGATTTCATCCTGCGCATAAAAGTGTTCGAGATGCTTCTGCCATCCTTCCGGAAGAACGCCTTTTTTTACTATTGAAAGGTAGTCTGCCCCGGCAACGATCGTCATCCCTTTGCTTTTCTTGTCATCCGGAATTTCCACAAAGCCGGTCACTTCCATACCTTCTACCATCTGCTCATTCAGACGGCGGATGGCTTCTTTGCTGGCGATCGGTTCAGTGAGCTCGATGTCAAAGTATTCTCCGTCACTTGTAAGACCGACGCCGAGCGGATTTGCAAAGGACATGATCATATGCGGACTGTAGCCTCCGGTAAATGCGATCGGTATCTGTGCACGGCGGATCGCTTTCTGAAAATAGCGCATAATGTCCAGATGTCCGATGAATTTCATGACACCGTTTTTGCGGAATTTAATTCTTGCCTTCATAGCAGACACCTCCTCCATAGCTTGCAGCGCCGCAGCCGGAACACTGTCTGCGGCAGTTCGGGGTCACTTCCCCGTTCATGGCTCTCTCCCACTCTTTTCTGAGGAAGGACTTGGTCACGCCACAATCGATAAAATCCCATGGGAAGATCTCGTCCGCTTCCCGTTTACGCAGATTGTAGAAATCCGGATCGATTCCTGTATTTTCAAACGCCTGCATCCACAGATCATAGCGGAAATGTTCATTCCAGGAATCGTAAATACATCCAAGACGGTAGGCCTCTTCCAGAACCGTGCCCATCTTCCGGTCCCCGCGGGCAAATACGCCTTCCAGCACCGTGAGCTCAGCCGTGTGCCAGTTATAGCGCAGGCTTTTCCGGTTCAGCTGGTTGCGCATCGCTTCCTGAACGATTCCAGCTCGGCGAACATATTCGTCGGCAGGACACATCTGAGCCCACTGAAGCGGAGAAAACGGCTTTGGTACAAAGAACGAACTGCTGGCCGTGATCTGGCATTTCCCATTGCGCTGTTCCTTCGGAATCTCGTAATATCTGCGGGCAACTTTATCAGAAAGGACCGCGATTCCTTCCATATCTTCCTCTGTCTCGGTGGGCAGCCCCAGCATGAAATAAAGCTTCACCTTATTCCAGCCGCCTTCAAAGGCCTGTCCCGCTCCTTCCAGAATTTCTTCTTCCGTAAGACCTTTATTGATCACATTTCGCATCCGCTGCGTACCGGCTTCCGGGGCAAACGTAAGACTGCTCTTACGGATATCCTGGATCTTGCTCATGACGTCCAGAGAAAAAGCATCAATTCGAAGCGAAGGAAGGGAAATATTTACACCCTGCCCGTGAAATTCATCGATCAGAAAATTCACGATCTCTTCTAATTCATTGTAATCACTGGAACTCAACGAACTTAAAGTAATTTCTTCATGTCCCGTATTCCGGAGCATCGCTCTTGCGGTCTCCTTCAGCATATTGATATCCCGCGGTCTCGTCGGCCGATACACCATTCCCGCCTGACAGAAACGGCATCCACGGATACAGCCTCTCTGAATTTCAAGAACCGCCCGATCCTGTGTCACCTTGATAAATGGTACGATCGGCTTCAGCGGGTAGGTCGTTGTACTCATATCCGCTAAGGCCTGGCGGCGTATCTTTTCTTTCGCATGCGCATTTACCGGTGTAAATGCTGCAATCGTTCCATCCGGATTGTAATCGGCACGATAGAAAGAAGGCACATAGATTCCCTCAATCTCCGCAGCCATCTCCAGAAATGCAGTCCGGTCTTTGCCGGAATCCTTCCATTTTTTATATGCATCAAAAAGTTCGTCATATACCACTTCTCCTTCTCCGATGTAGAACATGTCGAAGAAATCTGCAAGCGGCTCCGGATTATAGGCACAAGGGCCTCCTCCGATAACAAAAGGATCATCCAGAGTACGATCACTGCTGTGAAGCGGGATCCCGGAAAGATCCAGCACCTGTAAAATGTTCGTATAGCACATCTCAAACTGGAGTGTGAAGCCAAGGAAATCGAACTTTTTCACAGGATCCTGAGATTCCAATGCGAAAAGCGGAATATGTTCCTCACGCATGATCTTGTCCAGATCCACCCACGGCGAAAAGACACGCTCACACCAGACGTCATCACGGCGATTGAACATGTCATAAAGGATCTGGAGTCCGAGGTGGGACATTCCAATTTCGTAGACCTCAGGAAAGCAGAATGCAAAACGTATGTCCACCTTTTCGGGGTCCTTAATCACAGAGTTTACTTCGTTCCCGATGTATCGTGCAGGTTTGTCTATTTTTAACAAAATATCGTCATTTAATGCCATTTTAATCATGTATTTAATACCTTTCATAGTGCAATTTATACAAATTTCATCATCTATTTTCCTCTTATTGATTTTGCTAAAAAGTGTAAAAAACTGGACTTGATTTGCAATGCAAAAAGTCTCAATTTTCTAGTAAAAATGTAATCGAGCGCCTATTTCCTTTTTTTCCAAATTTTTTATACTGTTTAGTACAATTTGACATTCTTTACAATTTGCAAGAATATTAATCACCAACAGTATTTTTCGCAAAAAAATGAAAGAGTGCATAATTATTCATTAAATAAATCAGAATATTCAAGTGGTATCACAACCGTTTCCTCTGATGCCTGCGTGTCCAATGGTTTCAGGACTTCCCAGACTTCTTCAAGAATCGTACAGTCGTGCGCTAAAACTTCATGGTAAGCGTAAACATTTTCCGTAAAGTCTGGTGATCCATGCCCTAAATATAAGGAAATTGCCTTCATGTTCACAGAGTTATTCTTCAGGATCGAAGTATACATATGTCTGAGATCATGCCAATGAATACTAGGCAGTCCACACATTTTCAATAATTTACGAAAATCCTTGTGAAAGTCATCACGCTGGAATGGACGCCCATCACAGTGGCAACAGACATAATTAAAATCCTGAAAACTCAGGACCCGTTTTTTCTGCGTTTCATACCAGCCCCGTTTTACGATCAGTTCGTTCAGGACCCATTCGGGAACAGGAATGTAACGGATCCCGTTTGAAGTTTTGGTGGCTACTTCTTTTTTTACATTCGAATCAGTAACTACATCCTTAAAATCATATCCCAGCTGTCGTTCAATATAAACTGTTTTCCCTGTAAAGTCAATATCCGAATATTTAATTGCAATGGTTTCGGAAATCCGGGTACCTAATGTAATTGATAACAGCAGCGGGATATACATATCCTGAAACTCAAGCTTGCATGTATATAAAAGATGCTGAATCTGTTGAATGGTAAAAGGCTTCACATCTCTGGTTTTTCTTTTATTCGCATCAACATCTACTGAACGAAGTGCCTCTACGCTCGGATTGTAATCAATATAATGTTTATTATAAGCAAATCCGAAAAAACTCTTTATTATCATACATGCACGCTGTTTCACCGAAAAATGCGAAATTCGATTAATGGCTTTTGACAAATCTGCTGCAGTTACCTTACGCAACATTTTCTTATCTCCCAAGGAAGGAATCAAATAATTGTATATTACATTACAATAACTATAATAAGTATTGTATCTGATTTGTAATTCATTCAGCATATACTCATAAAGCCAATAATCGAATGTTTCTTTTACAGAATAGTTAAAAGGACAGTATTTCTGAGTGACAAGGTTAGAAATCAGCAGTTCTTTAGATTTTTCGGCTTCTTTTAATGTCTTAAATCCACTTTTTTGGGAATGGTAAATTTCACCAGATTCGAAATAGAGTGTAAAACGATATCTGTACATTCCTTTATTTTTAGAGATATTCCCATTAAACTGGTATGATACGATGCGTCCATAGAAAAATGTTGGATTAATGTCCGGTTTCTCGTATTTCATCGCTATCCCTCCCTTCTAATAGGAAAATATCCATTAAAAGATTCCGTTGCGGCTTCATCAGCATCCATAATACCACAATATATATTAAATGTGGTGAGTGTTGATTTATGTCCCAGGAGTTTACTGATTTCCTCAAGGGGAACGCCCTTTTCTATCAGCATTGTTGCAAAATGATGTCGCAAGGCATGGAAGGAAATAGTAGGAACACCGGCTGAATTACATGCACGGTTCAATGCACTGTACAGTGTCCCTTTCTTTTTGCGGAGTCCAAAAGGACTAATGGCAACATATTCATCGTCTAGTTTCTTGTATCCCATTTTTTTCCTCTTTAAAAGAATAACTTTGTTATATTCCTTCTTTTTCTCAAGTTCCTCAAACAGGAATGATGGAATCATTAAAACACGGCTGCTGTCTGCTTTTGGTTTTTTCTCCTCCATTGTATAGGTTAATTCATAATGGGAATTACTTTCTGCAAGAACATAATTCGTCGTATATTGCCTTGAAACACAGAGTGTCTGATGCTCCTTATCAAAATCTTCATATTTTAATCCCATGATCTCTCCTGACCGAAGCCCGGCAAAAAGTGCCAGAAGAACTTCAAAATAAAAAGAGGGATGTCTGCTTACTTCCTCAATCAGCAGTGACAGCTGCTGATGTGTCAACAGCTTCATGGGAGCTGTTTTTGATTTTGGTTTCATCAATCGGTCCCGGATATCCTCTTTTAAATATCCCTGCGCATATGCGTCATGCAAAATGCGGCGCAAATATTTAACAACACACGGTCCTGCTGAATCACAAACAGGAATGCATTTTTTAATCACATCGTTAATATATTCCGGTGAGACAAAATTCAGCAAAATATCCTTTTCAATGTTTGGAAGGATCAGGTTCCGAATTGCCCACGTTCCAATACTTTTGGTACTTGTTTTCGTATTTGGGAGAAAAACCTGTTCCAGCCAGTATTCCGTATATTCACAGAAAGTATAAGAAATATTCCCGATCTTTTTCATTCGATCCAGGTCGTTCTGATATTTCTGATTATCTTTCTTTAAGGCATTTTCTGCCTCTTCTTTTGTTGCAAACCCTCCCTTCTGTTCATAAATAATCGTAAAATTGTTAAAGTTAACTGTACGTTTGGCATACTGCCACGTTTCATCTACAAAATATACAGCATTATCCATTGTTATCCTCCGTTTTGTAACGAAAAGGAAATCGATAACATAGTATAAATTGTACTATAAACTTTATTCCGTGTCAAAATGTATTAAATAGTACTACAAACGTTCTTACAGATATGAAAGAAATTACTCATTGATCCCTATCCATTTATCAAAGCTGGTGCGAATCACACGGTAGTTTTCATTTACCTTTAATACACGAAAAGGTGGGTTTTCTGATTGATATACTGTTCTGATAAACTCATATGCTTTCGTACGGCTGATATCTAACATCTCCATAACATCTTTCACACTGTATACTTTTGATTCCATAATTGACCTCCTAATAAACAATTTGATACCTGCAAACAGAATATGGAAGAATTTGCATTTTTTATACCTAATTAAAAAAAGAAAAAGACAGCCTAAAGCCGTCTTTCTCTTACAGATTTTAAATTCCATATATCTGGGCAACATATGGAGCCATGCTCCGGGCATGACGGAGGAGTGTTTTAAGACTCACATCCGTTGAACACTCTCCGGTATATGACTCCGGGATCACCTTGTAGATGTAGTGATTCGTCCCGTCATGATGGGATTCGTCGCAACAGATGTTATTTCCGTCCGAATACCAGCTGCATATAGAACTCCGGCAGTGCCGCCTGAAGATGTCCTTCATATTACTGGACGAAATGAGAAAAGCATTTTCTTCAATCCCGTTCCAGTACTGGAATTTGCAGAGCTCAATGACAGCCCTGCCAATAACCTTATCCAGGTTGCAACGTTCGTCTTCCAGGTACTGTTCATTCATCTCCTGGATCCGCTGCCATTCTTCCGCCTCCAGTTCCCTGCCGGATAGCCCTTCATAGAAGAAAGGATTCATTTCCTTATCTTCCTGAAGGAAATCGGTCCATTTTTCCGGGTCGATATGCTCGTCCCAGATGAGAAATTTTTTTGTCACCATAAAGACATTTCCTCCTTTCTAGTAATCCAATTCGCATTCGTATGCGTTGTTTTGGGTCATATCATGAACCTTTTTTCTGATAAAAGTATCGAAATCGATACAGTCATTATCATGTTTGGTAATGATATATGCCACACCAGAAAGGTATCGGAGTTTTTCATGCCCCATTTCTTCGATGACAACAGCCTCACCGTCCGGAAGGATTGCCTGCATTTCTGACAGGAATTCCTCGCTGTCGGTCAGCGGGATATCGTCATATCGGATTTCCCCATATGCTCCAAAAGCATATTTTTTGACACCGTTCACGGTTTTGCTCCAGACAGAGACACCATTTCCGTCATCGGATGTCAGTTTCCCGGAAATGCTTTCAAACGCCTCCTCATTTGTCACTGAAAAATAGTTTGTGCGGGATGCACACTCATAGTTACTCATTTTGTTTTCCTCCTGTCATTTTGTTATTTGATTCAAAGAAAAACTGGAAGAAACCATGGAAAAGGATTCAAAAAAAGAGACAGCATATAGCCATCTCTTTCCTATTATTACGAAATTCGGGTAAGCCCCCTGTCCTGCATTTGGATCTGAATGGAGCCAAACTCGGAGCACTCCGGATAGGTTGCATTATAGCAGTACGCAAAAAGCCGTCCATCCGGACTTTTTCGTTCGTACGCCCAGTCTCCCGGTTCTTCGCTGACATAGAGGACGGAATATACGTCCCCGATGGTCGCGAAGTGCGTTGCAATGACATGATATGGAAGGACTCCATATTCTTTTGCCTGCCGAATCGCTTCTTTTGCCGGTTCCGATAATTTCAGCATGAAATTGGGTGAATCTGACATGGTGATGATTCCGGAATCATGTAGTCCCAGAGACTTCATGCGGTACGCTTTTTCCATCTGGATCTCTTCGTCTGTTACCCTATCAGAATCAGGGATTGGATTTTGATGGGACTGGATCATATCACGGAAAATGGCATTTACCGCATCAAGAGACACCTCTTTTCCTGCTTTGATCAGATCCTCATGGAAGAAATCGCAGCAATATTCAGCCTCGGGATACCAGCCCTGGTCGATCAGCTGATCAAACACATCCATATGCTTTTCAACATATTTTTGAAGCTGGTTAATGTTCGGAAATACATGGCAATCTGCAATACCTGTACTTCGGACATTTTTGCGTCCGATGGATTTCAGGTACATTTTTTTCGTACACCCGAGCAGGTTTGTTGCCGTCCTGCCGCTACCAATCACATATCCTTCCGGATATGCAACCGCTTTGATCCGGATATCGGTTTTCGTAGTTTCGTTCCCTTTCAGGATGGAAACTCCAGAAATAGGTTCTCCAGACTCCATATAGTTTTCTGTAGTACTGAACGAGCAAATTCCCGTATTAATAATCGGGCATGGGAATCCTACTCCAAGGAAGTCCTTTTCAAGCTGTGCCGCATTCAGGATTGGCAGGATATCAAAAAGATTCTCAAAACGCCCTTTTGTCTGAAACAGAACGTCCCCTGTTTCGTAATTTGTAATCATTAATTTTTTCATATTTTTTCCTCCTGTTTTCTGATTTCAAAGAAAAACTGAAAGAAAAGAAAAAATGAAATTAAAAAAGGAACCATGAAAGGCTCCTCTTTTCCGGGATTATTTTCCATACGGGATGATTGCAATCGGATCTTCCTGTTTGCCATCCCATACTACCGTATGGATTTCTTCCTGATTCCATTCCATCATGGCAGAAAATTCAAAATCCGTTTCCGAATCATCAGGCTGAAAATCCAAAACCATTCCTGGATAATCATGATTTGCCGTTGTCATGCAGATCTTGCCCTTCGGCGTCTGAACGCAAATATCTGCCGTTTCGATTCCTGCCATTCCATCCGGATACGCCTGGATCTTTTCTTTGCCCTCCAGCATAGCCTGGATACGAAAATAATTCAGGTCTACTCCAAAGTGCTTCAGCCATTTTTCCATCACGGCAATTTCTCCCGCCGAATAGATACCATCCTGGCTGTCGGATGCTACAGAATGGTTGTAGCGTAGTCGATGGATATAATCCTCAAACATTTTTTCAATAAATTGATATTTTACCATTTTTTTCTCCTCCTGTTTTCTTTGAATTTCAATGAAAACATGGAATTCGAAGGATTTTACGATTTTGGAACCATGGTTCCAAAAATATAAGAAAACACATTATCATGAAAGGAAAAGGATGAAAGGAAAAGAAACACCATCATACGATGGTGCTTCTTCTTTTAAGTATGATATTCAATTTTCAGAAGCCAACGGATTTCCATGCTCTTCGATTTCAGTTTCTTCTCCTCTTCCTTTAACTCTCTGTTGAGTTTTTTACAGAGATCGTTTAATTTTTTCAAACGCTCCTGCAAAGACGCCGGACGAAGATCCGCATGGCACACTGGACAGTAATTTCCTTTCAGATATGCAGTCGCAATTTTTGATTCGCAGTGCCTGCATGAAACAAATTTTGACTTCACATCCCGGTAATGGACCTTGGAATTCAGTTCGAAGAAACTGCATTCAGCCTCTGTGCAGCGCCGTTTCAAAGTTTCGTATTTCTGAGTTGGCTTGAGAGTCTTATAGGACTTGTATTTTACCGCCAGCTGATCGTACCATCCTCTGTCGTGATTCTTAATGTACTCTTCCGCCTCTTCATAGCTATCGCAGACGACATTGAGCCATCGGATCCTGGCGGGAAGTCCGCTCGCCCCTTCCTGGTAATCGGCATGCCGAACGAAGACATCCCATTCTTTTTCGACTTTTGCCTTATTAACATTTTCTTTGTATGTTTCCATACGGACATTATGGCTCATACTTAACCCTCCTTTTCTTCCATGAAATGAATTTGAAGATCCTGAATTTCTTCTTCCGTCAATTGTTTTAATTTTGCTGAAAAAGAATCTTCTGCTGCCATTTCGAATTGGAGTGTCCAAATGGACAGGTATGGACGAACTCCATACATCCGAGGATCAGTAAGCCGGGCTCGTAAGAACCCTTCGCCATCCACGCCGCATTCGCGGAAACCAAAGAAAAATGTTTTTGGAAAGGTATCGAAAAAATCCGGTGACCGCATCTCTTCCAAAACTCCTTCCCATGAAATGAATAGGTCTGATGCGTGACATTTGCACAGCCTTTCTGATTCTTTCATGAGTTTCGAAAGAATCTCTGAGAAATGGATTACTGCTTCCACCCCTTCTTTTTTTTCAATAAATTTCATATCATTTTCCTCCTGTAAAATAGATTTCAAATACAATTTGGAAAAAGGCAGTAAGTTTGATTCTTCAGACACCAAAAAAGCCGGCATAACCGGCTCCTTGGTGAAATCAATAAACAAAAGGAAAATTTTATAGTATACGCCCGTAGGCGGTCTCGTCGTGGCGGGTTTTCCCGCCAATCAAGAAAGGATTGAAAATTGAAAAAACAATACGGTCAGCTATCAGCTGACAAAATCAGTATACCATATATCTGCCGGCAGAAATTTTCTGAGGACGATTTTTGGCGCCAACATATACTTTCTGATTGATTTTTTTCTACTTCAAGCTTCTGTACACTTCTGCTACTGTCGCCTGATAATATGGACTGACATACAATACATTCAGGAACCCGCAAGTGCAGGCGCCTAAAACATGCCATCCAAGAAATGACATGTCCAGTACAAACAGATTCCATTTCTGTCCGGTCATCATTTCCTTGCTGATCCGGAATGCCTCAGAACGCTCCATGTCCGGATATTCTGCCAACAGGTATGGTATCATACGATACTCATAAAACTTCATGATCCCTGGCACGATCAACAGGAATGACCAGAGAGAAACAAATATCGTCTGTACGAACATCGTAACCAATACATTCCCGAAATACCCGCTTTTCACCGGCTCTGCCATGGCACCTATACCCGCACGTCCTTCTGCATTCAGCACAAAAAACCTGCATTCTGATACTGATATCGCATTTAGGATGAGAATGTACAATACCATACACACCAATATCATGACGGTAAACAGAAGACTTTCGTTCTCCAAACTCAGTACATTCAGTATCTTAAGAGTCACGTTCATCAACATACTCATCAATGCAACAATGATCGCAACACCGATGCAGGCGCCCCGGTTCTGTGCAAATGCATGTTTAGCACGCATTTTTGCATCAATTCTGTTCCACATAGTTGTTCCTCCTTGATAATTATATTTTGTTGAATACATTATATTTAGAATATGGAAGAATGCACCGGAGAAAGCTGTTGATCACGAAAAATGTAATTATTCAATGCTTCCATATTCTCAATGAATCAATATCAGAACAGGAGGAATAAACAAATGAAAACATATTTTGATCTTAATGGAAAAGTAGTAGATGGAAATCTTGATTTGAGCAGTTCTCCGATTAAGACATTGCCAGAAAACCTGACGGTAAAGGGGTGGCTTGATTTGAGTAACACTCCAATTCAGGCTTTACCAGAAGGTTTGAAGGTTGGCGGATCGCTTTATTTGAATAATACTCTCATCCAGGCTCTGCCAGAAAACTTGACGGTAGGCGGAGGGCTTGATTTGAGTAACACTCCAATTCAGGCTCTGCCAGAAAACTTGACGGTGAGCGGAACGCTTGATTTGAGCAACACTCCAATTCAGGTTCTGCCAGAAAACCTGACGGTGGGTGGCTGGCTTGATTTAAGTAATACTCTGATTCAGACTCTGCCAGAAAATTTGACAGTATGCGGAGGACTTTATTTGAGTAACACTCCAATTCAGGTTCTGCCAGAAAATTTGACAGTATGCGGAGGACTTTATTTGAGTAACACTCCAATTCAGGTTCTGCCAGAAAATCTGACGGTGGGCGGAGGGCTTAATTTGAGTAACACTCCAATTCAGGTTCTGCCAGAAAACCTGACGGTAGGCGGATGGCTTGATTTGAGTAACACTCCAATTCAGGTTCTGCCAGAGAACTTGACGGTAGTCGGATGGCTTGATTTGAGTAACACTCCAATTCAGGTTCTGCCAGAAAATCTGACGGTGGGCGGAGGGCTTGATTTGAGTAACACTCCAATTCAGACTCTGCCAGAAAACTTAAAAGTAGGCGGTTGTATCCACTTGGAAAATACGAAGCTCAGTAGCTCGCAGGCGGAAATTAACCATAAGGTTAAAAAGCTGCGAAATGGTGAGTATAAGGAAAGCTCTTACATCTACTGTGACGGCTGCCTGACGCCTATCCGGAAAGCCAAAAAACTCGATAAATACACGGTGTATATCGGGAAAATTCCTTGTCGAAATGTTGTGAGTGATGGGAAACATTTCGCTCACTGCGATAAGATCCGGGATGGGATTGCGGATCTTCTATACAAAGAGGCTTCTGATCGCGGCGCTGAACAGTATCGCGGCTGCCAGCTTGATGAGCCGCATACCGTACAGGAACTCATGACCATGTATCGTGTCATCACGGGTGCATGCCGGCAGGGGACCGAGGAATTCGTAAAAAGTATCAGACATACCAAAGATACTTATACAATTGCGGAAGTGATCCAGCTTACCAAGGGGCAATATGGAGCTGAGAGTTTTCAAAGGTTTTTCGACGACTAAACAAGGGAAGTCATCACATTTTTGTGGTGGCTTTTTTTGGCGGAAATTAATGTTTTGATTTCTTCCATATTATAACTGAATCATTTTATATAACAGGAGGAAAGCAAAATGGCAAGAGGTAAATTTTATGAATTAAGCAAAAATGTATTTAATCTGGGAGTATTGGACCCAGACGCCCTTCCGGCAAGCGAAGGAAGCTGGTTTGAAGAACTCAAAGGGGGTGCAAGAGAAGAATCTCTGGAAGCACTGTTCCAGCTCTTCAAGGCAGTCGGATTTGAAGTTGGAGTGGTTGAGCATATGGGCGAAACAATCCCGTATGTGATTTTCAATGAGAACGGCAAAATGAAATGGTTTTCGGAAAACTATGACAATTTCAAGAAAATGGCAGCGGAAACCGATCTGAAGGCTTTTGCTACCAGATCAACTGCGGAGCTCAGATTCACGATCTGTGATGAATGGGCAGATGCAGTTTATATGGATGAAGAACTCCATTATATGGATGAATTTATCCGTACAGCCGATGTAGGTGAAAAATACTACTTCGGCAACGTAGTTCTTGCACATTAACAAAAAGAGAGTCACTAACGTGGCTCTCTTTTTTCCTTCAGTTCCTGTATATCTTCTCTTATATGCAACGGCAAATGATTTTGGCTGACACTGCGGATGATCTTCTCAGCAGAATCCCAAACATATGCATCTTCTTTGGACAATGCATAATATGTTTCGCCCGCATCTCCTCTTACGACGAAGAGGGACCCGTGTTCATCCTGTGCCTCTTTTAAAATATCCAGAATTTCTTTTTCCCGCCGAATCTCGATTGCTTTCTTATAATCAAATTCCAGTAACTGGCAGGTTTCATGGAAAAGGTATAAGGATTCCTGTTGATTGCCCCACTTTTTGGCGGTTTCTTCCAATCGACAAAGTTTTGATCCTTTTTTCAATTCTTCTTCAGTCAGGTCCGTATGTAGGAGCAGATAGTTAATTTCCATCTCTTTCTGTTTCAGTGTTACGTCCAGATCCAGTTCCCAAATTCCATCCATAGCATTCCCCTTTTCTTTCAGAAATATGATATCTTCCAATGTTCCGCTTATTACAAAACATTCCAAGTCCATATAATCATTTTCTTCAACTTCTTTTCCCTCTTTAAAAATTCTGTATGGCTGACACAAATTAGCAGTTTGTACTCTTTCGGCAAAGTAATCTTTTAACAGCATAATTCGTCTCCTTTTTCTCTTTTTCTTGCCATATCATAACATATTTGTATATGTTTTGTTTCCTGCAGAAAGAAATTTCAGGAAAACATCCTGAATAACACAAAACAGCCCATTCTGATTAATCAGAATGGACCGTTTCCCTTATTGCATCTCTAAGTCTTCTCCAATCACAAAATCATTTGGATCAAGATAGAGATACGTTTCATGTTTTTTTCCTCTGCTTTCATGAAAGAATCCGGCTTTCTTTTTCTCAGCCTGGATTTCCTCTTCCATTTCATTCAGAATCTCTTCTTTCGTTTTGTTTGCCACACCGGTGCCGAGTTTCCAGCACAGCTCGTGCCAACCATCGGATACGATTAGGATCCCGATGTAGCCTTCTTTAAGGGCTTTTTTGAATCGTTTTTCGTCCAGTGTAAGCTTAACCAGATCACACATCAGAAGTTCCAGGTTGTAGCCTGTCAACTTCTCATCACCTGCGTCAAAAGCTGGACGTAATTTTTCCATTTTTGCGTCAAGCTTTTGCTCATCGTATGGATGAATCAGATCAAAGTGATCCGGTCCTGCCATATAATCCTGGGACCAGGTTCCGATTTTTTTGTTCTTCAGATACAAATTCCCGCTGTAGCAGGTAATACCCTCATGATCCTTGAAACTTTTTAATGATTTTACGGAAAATCCGTATAGTTTTGCCATCTCTTTTTCCTCCTGTTTTTTAAATATTTCAAAAGAAAAATGAGTGTTTTGGGGAAAAGAAATTAGCTATCTTATCACCATATGCGGCTACAATTCAAAATCATCATCGGAAACAGAAGGCTCCTCATTGCTTTCTTCCAGTTCTTCGATTTCTTTGATCATATTCAATACTTCTTCCCGGCACAGATTAATAGCTATTGCACATTGCTCGATGTCCGACTGGTCTAATTCGATGCTGTCGTCACCTGGATAGCGTGTCGAAAAATAATATCCATCTATCATCTCCATGGCATTTTTTGCGTCAGAGCTGAATGGAAGTTCCATCTTTTTGTCCAGATATTTCAAAAGGCAATCCAGACTGCGGGTGCTCAAAATCTTATTGTGCTGCGATTCTTCTTTCGATGTTTCGATAGAATCGTATTCTGTTATGATATATTTCATATATTTCTCACAGATGCCTTGTGCCATTGCGCCCATCATATTAGCAACAATCCCGGCACGGTAACTTTGCGTGAAATAATTGAAATCATTTTCAGCAAAATCAAAATATGTTTCTAATGCCATAATGAGATACCATCCTTTCTTATGTTTCTGTAATATTGCATTGGATTTGTTTCCCAGTCGCTCCCAATGACAATTTTCAGGTCTACTTCTGGATCTTCTACATCATCAGTCATAACTTGACTTTTTAACTTTCGTAACGGCATTCGTAGTTCTTTGTGCTTATGGAATTCTTCAGATAAAACAAGGAGCAGATCTATATCGCTTGAATATTTTTGCTCTTTTCGGGCGCAGCTGCCGTACAATATCAAATCTGTTATATAAGGCTGAAGTTCAGAATCCTTTATGTTTTTTACGGCATATTGAATCGCATTACTGTGTCTTTGAGACAAGACATTCGCTGTTTTCCTTATCTTCATGAAGTACCTCCTTTGCCAGATTCTTATTATATTGTACAACATATGACAGGACTTAACATATTATTTTGGCAAAAATCCGTACGGTAATACTACGGCGCCTTCACACGGAAACGTCCTTTGCAGCCGGTGCAGCCAGTATATGTACGCCTCCCAGCTTCCATTTTTTCGCAGCAGGAAAATTCCATATTCAGAGTATGGAATATGGCGGGAGGTGCATTGCATGGACAATGAAATATGCGTAGATCTTTTCACAGACATAAAGGAATCATGGATGTTTGGTTATGATCTGAAACAAGTTTCCGGACCAAACGGGATATATTATACAGCAACAGTCACACCAGATCAGAAAAAGAATCTCCTGAAAGAAGCATCCAGACACAGGGTACGGTACCGCTATTATGAGAAATGCTGGTCCAGATCGAATACATACCGGAATGATTTTTTCCAGTACTACTCACCTCCCTACCGCTGCAGATACTGTAACAGAAAGCTCTCAAAAAAAATCGTAGTCGATCATCTGATACCGGTTGCCAAAGCAAAAAAATCTGCCTATGCAAGGTTTTTGCTTAAGATACAGGGGATCCAAAACGTCAATGACCCGAGGAATCTGGTTCCGTCCTGTGCCCGGTGCAATTTGAGGAAAAGTGACAAGATGGGGCTCTGGGTATTACGGGGGTTTTGGGGAAAATACAAAATATATTGGGTCTGTTATTATATGTCTCTGTTCCTGTTGCTTACGGCACTCGTTTGTATGATCGGACAGTATTATTTCTGAAGAAAGGAGGCTATATATGAGATTAAAAAAAAGACTTGTCAATTGTTTGTTCATAATATCAATTGCCATGATAATTTCAGGAATGTTTTTCTTTTTGCGTTCTGTGTATATCAGTAGCCATGATACATCCGTAGATGTTAAGGCTGTAGTACAAGATTCATATGTTTGGGGCGACGGTTTTGAAATAGATATTGCATTCAGACATAATGGCCGACAATATCGAGAATGTATTTCAACGCCTACACAAAGCTTTAAAAAAGGTGATATTATCGAAATGACAATCAACAAAAATGATTCTAGTTTGTTGGAAAATGACAAACCACACTACGAATATCTGTTGTTCGTATTGGGCGGTTTCGTGCTTTTAGGTTTTTTAAATCAACGCCGAAAATGCCCCACCTTTTAAGGTGGCGGATTAAAGGCCGGATTGTTAGGCTTCTCCCACCCGACCTCGGTCGGATGGGGACTCTGACAATAAATCATCTCATCTGAGCGTAAAAAAAAACCAGAATCATCCTTCCTGCTATACTAGAAGAAAAAGCAAGGAGGAATAATCATGAAAACGTTTAAGGAAACATATGAAGGGTTCAAAAACGACAAAACAGATGCTGAGATTGCGGACAGGGCAAATCTGAGCAGAACTACGCTGGCTCATCTCATTCAGGAATCCATTCGGGCAAAAAGGAATCTTCTCTGGAGCCTTTGTTTTGCATTAGAACTCAATTTACCGCAATCGAAAGAATTATTTTCGTCAGCGTCACTCTGCATGGATTCGTCATATCACTTGACTGATCAGGAAAAAGAGCGGGAAAAATTTTTGCGAGAATGCATCTTGAAGGAAGACTATAATGTCGCAAAACTGAATGGCGAACTTGCAGAAAAAGGGTATCAATTGTTGGGGAACAAAAAAAAGAATAGTCAATGACACTGATATAAGGGACAGCAAAAGACCGGAGAGGGAATGCCTTCCGGTCTTCATCTTTTTGAAAAGAGTGCCTATTCCGCCGCCCAGTTCTCTCCGGTCGCATAATCGAACTCCACACCGTTCTGGGCGTTATAAATAAATACGTTGAAACAAATCTCGTCATCTTCCACGCTCTTCGCTTCCATCAAAACACCGGATGGCAGCAGGTTGCCAGATGAATCGGCATTATTTGAAATGATTCCGGCAGATGTTCCCGTAACAACAGAATGTCCGTCTTCTTCAAAAATTGGAGTCACCCGGTATAAAACATGGTTTCCGGTTTCCTTGACGTAATCTGCAATCATGTTCTCGAACGGGATCATCGCGACATTCATTTGCCTGGTACCGGTAATCAGATTGGTTCTGGTTGCGTTCTCGGCACAAAGCTGGAAGGCAATCAAATGGCAACGGTTGTATACAAATCCACCATTATCTACAAAGTCGTATTTCTGATTGTACCAGCCTGATGGTTTAACCTCGCTGATACTCTCCCGCTTTTCTGTCGGCATCAGTTCCTGGCAGACATTTGCATAGGCAGGACCGCAGCGTCCGAGTGAGTCCAGTTCGCTGTAAGATTCAAATGCTTCTGTTGTATTTTCCGTGATCCATGGCTCATTGCCGTTGATGACACAGTATTCTTCGCTTCCGTCATAAGCGGGGAGCTCCGACAGATCCAGATGCGTTAATCCGCCCATCGGATCAAATCTGTCTGTCTGGAGCTCTGTTTCCGGAGTTTCTTCAGCAGATGAATTTCCCTGCGGACTTGCGGGACCGGACTGATATTCTGAATCATAGGAATCAAAGTACTGATCCTGCAGATATCCGACAGACAGAATGATGATCGCAAGGATCAGTGTTACCAGTTTCTTTTTCGTACGTTTTGTCATTTTAAAATGTTTTGACATATCATGGCTCCTTTCTTTTCCTACTCCGGGAACACTTCGTATGGACTGATATAATACATACCCGGAACATAATCCGCGTAATCGACGGGTTTCTTTTGAAAATATATCTTGCAGCCAGAAGAATCTTTTGCGGTTAACCAGAGGTATTTCACATTTTGGGAATATCGGGGTTCCCGATATCTGTACTCCTCACCCGGCTTGCACATCAGAATCTCAAAACAGATCTGCTCAGGAGTGATTTCTACAAATGCCCCGTAATCGCCAATCACGATCCGGGAAAATGCGTTGCAGATCTTTGTTCCCTGCGTTGTATATAACGCCTGGTCTGTCCTTTCTTTGCACCAGGAAGGAAGTACTGCTTCGTACTTATCCCGGATGTTCCCGAGAAACAGATCAATTGGAATTGGCTTATACTTATGTTTCTTTGCCATTTCCTCCTGAAAGTGCAGCATTTCCCTTCCGGTGTCCGAAATCTTATGTATCATATCTCCTCTCCCATTCTTCAAATCATTCGTAACGTCACTCTGATTTAATCTTTTCTCTATTGCTTTTGCTAGTTCACCTTCTGTAGCATCTGGTTGCAAGATTACCTTATACGCTACATGAATGTCATCCGCTGAAATATGCTTATCTTCTTTACATACATTACAATATACCGGATTTAATAATACTTCAGCTAATTCTTCTTTTGTTATGGTATCCAAATTATAATCACAATCAGGACATTTTAGCAAATAATATTTTTCCAGAATCTTTTGTTCTTCAGCAAACTTTAATATAGCTTCTGCAAGGGAATATTTCACTTCCAGTCTGGAAGATACAACTGATGCTGTTATGTTCTTTTGATTATTTCTTGGTAATGTCGCAAGCCAGTAGTCAAAGTTTTCGACAAATTCAGGATTCAGAATGCCAGTAATTAACGAAAATTGCTTATAAAGCATTTTGTATATCAGCCCCTTCCTTATGTATCATATCTCCTCTCCCATTCTTCAAACAAAAAATCCAGTTCTCCCATAGTATACCATGCAGCGAATTTGGGAAAACAATATTTTTCGATTGCCATCAGTTTTCGTATCTTTTCCCGGAATTTGTCATCTACTTGCAAACCTGAAAGAAAACGGTCCACATTATTTTCGGCATCTGGATTCTTCTTATATTTTGCATATTCCAGATTATATTTTCCGTCCAAACAGGTATATTTTTCGCTATATACCGAATAAGATTCTCTTGGAAGATGTTTTAACGGAACAAATACCCAGTACTCATGCGTTCCCATTGCATCCGGTACATATTCCGATACTTTCCGATAATCCCAGATCGCTTCTTCTGGCAGCAGACTGGTATCCAGTGTATATACATATAAGGTAGGATCATATCCCATGGACCGCATGGCATGCATGATATTGCCTGCTTCCGGAATGGAGGCAAGACAGCGGCTGATCTCATCGGAAAAGCAGATTCTTCCAATTGTATGATCTTCTCCTTCGCATCTCCATGTCGGAATGCGGGGAGTAAATGTTTCAATCTCTTCAAAACTTACGTGATACAGATGCATACATTCATTCCTCCTTCGTACCTCCAGTATATAGTGTATAATGGTTTCCGGATTTTTCAAAATGACTTTTTTGTTTCTTGAATCCCGAAAGAATTACTGATATATTTTAGTTATTACCTATTTAATTTTGCTTCTACATTCTGCAATCCTTTCAAAACAGAATCCATCAATATGACCATATTGGCATAAATCTCTTGCAATCATTAAATCTCCGTACAGCTTGTGGTGCAAATTATCATCATATTTTTCCTGAACATACAACACATTACACAATCTAACTAATTCATCTGCGGTTAACGCCAATACTACTTCTTTGTCTTTTTTAGAAATATTCAATATTTCCATACATTTTCCTCCGTTTCCAAATTGAATCCTGATTCAATTTATCAAATTAACACCGAGAATACTCCCACCTCTTAAGGTGGCGGGATGAATCGGCTATATATATTTCAAACCTGCAGTCTTTCTAAGATAGCTGCACTGTTTCTCCGGATAATTCTCATCCCCTTTTCCGGCAAAACGTAAATACTGACCATTACTCAGCTGCGA